>DASSGE010000792.1:0-6248 GCA_035693605.1 Binatia bacterium | reverse complement strand
CCTGGATTTGTCTGGAAGCGGGGCGAATGTGCGCAAGTGATTCACCCGGCGCATTTCGCCGCGAAATGATCCCAGGCGCGCTCCACCGACGTCGGTTTGAAAGTCCGTTTAGCGATCTTCTCGGCCTCGTCTCGCTCCATGAACATCGGTGTGCCCAAGCGCAGCGCTTCGGTTTGCAGCCGCGCCGATTCTTCTAAAAATAGCCCGAGCATGCAAACCTCCCGGATCGTCTGTCCGACGACCACCGCGCCGTGGCCGCGCAGCATCAGCGCCTTGGCGTCGCCCAAGAGCTTGGCCATTTCTCCAGCGCGTGCCGGCGATTCGACCTGGCCGGTGCCGGTGTAGAGCGGCACGCCTTGATAAAATATCGCGCTGTAATTGTGCATCGGCCGGATGTTTTGACCGACGACGCTCAACAGCACCACCGCTGGCGAATGAAAGTGCAAGATCGCTTTGACATCGTTACGGGCTTTGTAGATCGCCTGGTGTAGAGCGGACTGGGGCACGGTTTTTTCGAAGTCGACGAAGAATAAGTCGTTATGCTGCACAAGAGCGGGGCTCTTGCGCGGCATGAACAGCATCTCGCTGCCGTCCTGGCTGCGCGCGCTCAAATGGGCGAAGGCGTCGCTCAATCCCTCGTGATAAATGATCCGCAGCGCCGTGATAAAATCGCTTCTCACCGCAGTGTCGGTTTCGACGATCATTTTCACTTTCCTTTCACGCCAGTTTCTGTTTTATCGCGGTGGTAACGGTTTGTTGCCATTGATGAGGTTAAATAGTCCGATGGTTTCCGCGTCGCGGGGAATCGTGCGGATGATTTCTTGTTGCGCCTCCGGTGACAGCGGGCTGACATCGTCGCTGGTAATCTTGCGATACTCTTTTTGAAAATCGGGATCGCGAAAGGTCTTGATCATGCCGTCGCGCAGCAACTGCACTTGTTCCTTGGGAGTACCGGGCGGGATGAGAAACGGCGTGCCAACTTGTCTGGTGGCGCGCATGAGCCCGAGCACGCGCCGCTCCCGCTCGGATTTCACATAGTTGTCGATTTCCGGCAGATGGTCGAACTCCGGATTTTTGTCTTCCCGCGGAATTTTGAAAACCCCGAGGATATTGAAAGGCGCGGTTCGAAAAGCGTCGGGATAACGCCTGAGCACTTCACTGGTGTTGTTGGAGCGGGCATCGAGCTCGCCGCGCTCAAGGGCCGCGTCGATCTCCACCGAGGCATAGCCCAGAACGAATTTTACGTCTTTGAGTCCGAGCAGCCAGGCAAAGGTACGTCCGAACGTATAGGTTGTGTGGCCAATCGAAGTCGCCCCGATCCTGAGACCGGCATAGGCCTGTAGTTTCTCGAGGTTAGTAAGTCCCAACTCTTTACGAACCAACAGGGCGTAGTGAAACGCGCTGTCGGTGGCGCCGAGCCAGATGAACTTATCGAGATCGTACTGGACACCGCTCTCGCCGAGCACAGCGCTGGTGACAATGCCGCTGCTGACGTGGGCGATGGTAAAGCCGTCCGGTCGCGCCGAAGCGTAGAGATAGTTTGCTGCCTTGCGCCCGCCGCCTCCCGGCATGTACTCGCTGATGACGGTCGGATTGCCGGGAATGTATTTTTTTAGATAAGGAGCGACCAACTTTACCCTAGTATCGCCGGAGCCGCCCGGCTCGCGGCCCTGGATGAGCCTAATCGTCTTCCCCTGGTAATACGGCGTCTGCGCGATAGCAGACGCAGCGTTAAAGGCCGTAGCGACGAGCAGAATCCAAATTATGACGAGTGCTTTCATCCTCATGGTCTCCTTCAAGCAGGGTCGTGGTGATCGAAATCTGCCAAACCAAACGCTCACCTCGCAAAAAGTGTCTTAGCAAACTAGCAAACGAAGCATGATCATTTTGCTCCGTCTGCCACTTAGCACTTGCGGCAGATGAGATCGCCCTTAGGAAACGGCAACAAAACCGCATCGACGCGCGGATCGCCGTAGGCGCGTTTGATGAACTCGCTCTGCAGCCGGGGCGAGGTGACGTTATCGACCACCAGCCAGCCGCCGGGCACCAGGCGCGGCACGACAAGTTCATAAATTTTGGCGTTGTTCTCCGGCGGCTCGATGTCGGAGAAACAAAATGCCAGCGGTTCAGGCTGACTGGCGAAGTCGAAAGCGTTGCCATGGTGGACTTGAACTGAACCGTCCGCGCCGGCGTTGGCGACATTCTGCCGCGCCAAGGCGACTTTCTTGTCGTCGAGATCGACCGTGTTCAGGGTGACGCCTTTGGCGCGCGCCGCCAGCGACAGCCAGATACTGGAATAGCCGCCGCTGCTGCCCAGTTCGAGAAAGGCGCCCGGCGGCGCCGACATCGCCAGCAGCGAGAGCAGGCGGGCGACATCGGTGTCGACGCTGCGCAGCGACCGTTGATCGCGCGCCAGCTGCTCTTCCATGGTCTGCATCACCTGCCGCATGCCCGCGGGAATGTCATGAAACATGAGCGCCCTCCGCGATGTTCTCCCACGGCACGCTGCGCCGGTCGATTTGCGCTTGGACATCGGCCGGGAATAAATTTTCTTTCAACATCACGTAGTCGCCGTAGCAGCCATGCACCGGGCCGAGCAGGTTGCGCTCGGCGATGAGGCCGCCCTTGCGCGTGCCGAACTTCGGTAGCTTGTCGCGATATTTCTGATAGGTTTCGTACCAGTTGCGGGTCATCTGGATATAGTAATCGAGCGGCACCGGCGGCTGCTCGGCTTCTTTGCAGAGCGCGGTCGACGGCTCGCGGCGCCACTGCTGGGGGCGCGGGAAAATTCCGCGCGACATCAAATACTCGAAGCACTCGGTCGCCGACGCGACCGCTTCTTTGACGGTTTTGAACCCATGCGGCCGCGCCATCTCGATGCCCGAAACGAAGCTCGGCTGCACCATGCCGTTGCCGAACACGTCCACCGCGTCTTCCATCCAGCGCACCCAGTTGTCCCAGCCGACGCGCTCAGCTTTGCCGGGATTGATCCAGGGAAACAGCTTCTTGTCCCACACTTCCATGTTAAAATGGATATGGTCGGCGCCGGCGTCTTTGTAGCGCTTCACTTCTTCGCGCGGCCGGGCGTTGACCTCGAAAGTGATACGCGGATTGGTGCCGATGTTCTTGATCGCCTGAATATACTCTACGTAAAAATCAGCCTCGCTCTTACCGTGCAGCGTCTTGGTGATGGTGCCGCCGCTCAGCACGAACCCCTGGGACGCGCCGATTTTCTGCGCGTCGTTGGCAACGTATTTGCACACCGTGACCACATCCTCCACCGATTTCACCGGTGCCGTCAGTGTAAAGTCGCGCGACAGCTTCATCTGACGCGCGTTTTCGTTGATGTCGCAGAACTTGCATTCTTCCTTGGCGCCCCAATATTGGCAGTTTCGAAAGATCGTGATGAACGAGGCGAAGGCGACGACCTCATGATAGGGCGTGCCGTCTGGCAGGCTCTGGAAATAGTAGTCCGGCGTTTTGGGGATGCGGACCTCCGACACCACATGGCCATCCACGGTTAGAACCAGGCGGCCGTCGACAACGTCGACCAGATAAGGCGAATCGGGCGACAACGAAGTTTGAATCGCCACCGGGCGCATGTTGTGCGGGCCGTTGATAAGGACGAAGTGTTCCGGAACGCGCCGATGCTCGTTCCTTTTAAAATACGACATCGGCACCAGGTCGTAGGAGAACAAGCGGTAGGACTTGACCAGCGCGCCTTCCGACGCATCCAATGCTGCGTCGCTGAACCAGTGGCCGAGACTCAGCATATGTTGCTTGAGAATCGTTTCCTTCGGAACCTCGGGGTACTTGTTGAAATAGCCCTCGAGGATTGCCAGATTTGACTCGGCCGTCGTCGCGTTCTTAACCATATGCACGGACCCCTTTCGTTGCCGCTTTTGCAAAGAGTGTTAACCCGGCGCCTTCGTTCTGTCTACTTTAGCAGCGCATGCGCCGCCTTCAACGCCGGTTTGCGCACCTTGTCGAACTTTTCTTCCGACTGATTCTCCACTTGCCAGAAATCATCCGCCGACATCACATCTTTGGCCGCGATCGTGCCGGTTTCGCGCAACCAGCGGGTGTCGACATCGTTGCGCCGCGTCGCTTGGGCGAGGCCGCGAGAGAAAACCTCCTGACCCTCGCGGCTAAGCAGCCAATTGACGAAAACCTTGGTGCTGTTCGGATGGGCCGGCGTCTTAATGATTGCCAGATTGCCGCTGCCGCCGGTGCCGAACGTGCCTTCTTTCAGAGTCGGCAGCGGCTTCACCGGCAATCCGGCTTTCACGAACGGCAGAAAAGAATAATAGGTGTTGCCGATCAGGACAGCGACACGCCCTTTGGCCAGGTTTTCCGATAGCACGCGCTGATCACGGCCGAGGTATAATTCCTGCGCAGCGAGATTTTTGAGATATTCTTCGCCCTTAACCTGCCACATATACGACCAATTGCTATCGCCGCCGCCCGGCGTGCGCGGATCGAGAATGGCGATCTTGCCTTTCCACTTGGGGTGGAGGAAATCGTCGAAGGAGCGAAGCTCATTCGGTTTGACCAGTTCGGTGTTGTACCAAATGCTCTCCGGCAGGTAGGCCTGAAACATGTAGATGAAACGTTTGGCCGCGTCGACCCACAGATGGCCGCCCCACCACTGTTTGGGATCTCTCACTTCGGGCAGCAGCAGCCAGGGATCGATCGGATCGAGGATGCCTTCGTTGAGCATGCCTGAGATGATCGAGGAGGAACCGCCGATGTGGAGATCGAAATGGCGCACACCGGCTTTGAATTCGTCCGCCATGCGGCGCACGCCGGCGCTGCCGCGCGCCGTGAAGACTTCGACTTCGATGCCGTAGCGTTTCTTGAATTGCTCCTCGATTTGCCGTTTCAACTCGGCGCTGGCCGGAAGCGATACCGTGACCCTGCCCTCTTTCCTGGCGGCATCGACCAACTTTTCCCATTCCGGGCCGCTGGCCGCTTTAATTTGTTGACAATAAACCGAAGATGTAAAAAACAACGCGCCAAAAAGCGCGACTGCTATGACACTTCTTATGGTTATCATCTGCACGAGCATCCGACTGTCTCCACTATGCAAAATACGCCCTGAGTGACCTGTTGTTGGAAGCTTCCGGTGGACGGATCAATAGACCTTTTATTCAAATCATTCTATATGTCAACTAATGTCAACCGATTTCAGTATAGAAGGCGGCATCGCGCCAAATGATTCTGACGCACACATCAACAGCGCCGCGATTATGTCAGGCAGAAAGGCGCTATCTCAACGACCCGTCGTTACACAGCATCGATCGGCAGTGATGATTTTTCAGCGCAGAAAAAAAACCGGGGACGTCGGTTCAGAGCTTCGGCAGCGAAGCTCGTTCTTGTTCCGAGTACTTCGACATCGCGGCAAGGTCTTCCAGCGTGACCGTGATGTTACCGTTCAATTCATGCCGGAGGCTGAGGACGGTTGTCCCGTCATTCCAAACCGCTGTGCGATTATCGCCTAAGGCTGGGCCGTACTTCTCGGTAGATTCCTTTATCAATTGTTCCCATCCGGCCGGCCCGACGTTGCGATACTCGGTCGTGATCAAGGCCAATCTGCCTGTGCTGAAGAGAACCCCCAGCTTGATTGCTCCCTCAGGCAACCCGTCCGGGTAGCTATAATAATTCCCAGCATAGCCCTTATTGGCGATGGCAACGCCCTTTTTTGCCGCGCTAAACGGTGATTCATCATCACCGAGCCGGAGATTGGCGAAGTTTCTTTCGATCGGTCGAAGTGCGTTGCGCTTTGGTTGAGCGGAATCGCTACTCTTGGGTTTCTCTGGGCCGGTCCCTTCAAGGTGGAGGACGCCATCCTTGTCTATCCAGCGTTTTACCTGGGTAAGCCCGGGACTCGCGAAAAAAATAGTGAAAAGAACGATACCAGAAATCATGAAGCGCATTGGCCGTCATCCTTTCTTGGCGTCACGGCACGCCTAATTAGGCGACTTTGTGATCTGTTCTCTTGCTCTATACTGATTTGAATCCCCAGGTTTACTTGCGACCGTAACTCTACTGGTAAAGAAGCAATTAAAGCGCCAATTTTTTATCGCTTGTTTCAGAATTATTCCAACGATAGTTTGTCGCAAGGCCATGCTCAAACCTGGCAACCCCAAGCACTATTCATTTGCCAAATTTCATCGCTTTGGGTCGAGCAAGCAGTCGATCCACATAGGCCTCGAGCGCGGGCCGGCCCGCGGGCGCGCCGAAGATAC
>DASSGE010000791.1:0-4466 GCA_035693605.1 Binatia bacterium | reverse complement strand
GATCAAGCGCCGATTTTGACTGAGCATGCCTCACTGGCTGTGCAGCTGAGGAGCCCTGAGCCGGCCGGCTACTGGCGGGTCGTCTGGCGCCGTTTCAAACAGCACCGAGTCGCCTACGTCGGATTCTTTTTCTTTATGACCTTGCTGCTCTCGGTGATTGTCGGTCCATACCTAGTTCCCTACGAAATCGATCAAGTGTCCCTGTCCGAGCGCATGCAGATGCCCTCGGCGCGTCACTGGCTCGGCACCGACGAGCTTGGGAGGGATACTTGGGCGCGTATCATGCACGGCGGGCGGGTTTCCTTGACCGTGGGATTGGCGGTGGCGTTGAGCACCGTCATGATCGGAGGACTGATCGGAATTCTCGCTGGCTATGTCGGCGGCGCGCTCGACAACGCTCTCATGCGCCTGGTGGACACGATTTATACGGTGCCGCGCATCGTCTTGCTCTTGGTATTGTCGAAATTGGCCGGCCCCGGTCTGCTCAACATCATCGTGATTCTAGTCGCGCTCGAATGGACCAATGCGGCGCGCTTGGCGCGCAGCGCAGTCCTGTCATTTCGCGAGCAGGAGTTCGTTTTGGCTGCGCAGTGTCTCGGCGCTTCGCGCTGGCGTGTGATGCTGCGCCACCTCTTGCCCAATGCCCTAGGACCGCTGATCGTTTCGGCGACGCTCGATGCCGGTGCGGCGATTCGCGCGGAGACGACTCTGAGTTTCCTCGGCCTTGGCATCCAGCCGCCGACACCGAGTTGGGGCAATCTGCTCACCAATGCGGCGACCAACATTTTTATCGCGCCGCTACAAGTATTCTTGCCCGGACTGTTTATCTTTTTCGCGTTGATGAGTTTCAACCTGCTCGGTGATGCTCTACGCGATGCCCTCGATCCGAAGATGTCGAAGACGAGGGGATAAGAAAAATGGAGAATGGATAATTGACAATGGAAAATGCTAATCCGGTTCTCTAATTCTCCATTTTCAATTCTCCATTCTCCATTATCTTTTCCCACGGCTTCATTGTCAGCGCAGTGAGGACGGCGCCGAGCAGGAGTATCGCGACTAAGCCGTATAAGGTCGCGACATAGCTTTGGCTGCGGTCATAGGCGGCGCCGGCGATGACCGGCCCGAGGACGCTGCCCCAGGTGTAGAAAAACGACATGGTGCCGCGAATGGTGGCGAAATGTTTGCGACCGAAGAAGTCGCCGATGGTGGCCCAGACAATCGGAAACGATGCATCGATGGCGGTGAATCCAATGGTAAAGGCCCACAAAGGCCACGCACCATCACCCAAAATGAGCACGATCATCGATACTGCCGCAGCGAGCATGCACAAGGTCAAGAGTTTAGGTCGGTTGGTGGTGTCGGCGAACCAGCCGATGACGTAGTGCGCCGCCCAATTTAGAAAAGCGAAGCTCGCCAATAACATTGCCGCGCCTTCCTGCGATGTACCTTTCCAAACCATGATCGGTACGAAGTGAACGCTGATGGTGCTGTACGCGCCGACACGTACGGTCATACCAATCACGAACAACCAAAAGATCCACGTCTTCATCGCATCGCGCAGAGTCGGATCATCGCCTTTGGCGGGTTGTGCATTCGAATGACCGTCGGAAGAGTTTCGGCTAGCGATGTCGGGCGGCGCGCCGTCGGGTCTGAGGCCAATACTTTCGGGCGACGCACGCACGCCCAGTCCAAGCGGTATGCCGACCACGAGTAAGCACAAGCCGCCGAGGATCGCGCCCCAACGCCAGCCCCAGGTTTGCACTGTCATCGCCAGCAGCGGCGTCAAGATGGTGCCGCCGACCGGCACTGCTGAGCTGATCACGGTCATGGCGCGGGCACGGTAGCGGATGAACCAAGTGTTGCCGACCGCCATGGGAGCGTGGACAAAGCCCGGAGTGAATGACAGCGAAATAATGCCGAGATAGACGATGAGAAAAGTCGTGTAGCTATTCACCCAGCCGAGCAAGACGTAACCAACGCCGGTCAATAGCACCGCTGTCAGGATCATCGGCTTGGGACCGAAGCGATCGATCAAGTAGCCGACGAAGGGACCTTCAATGGCCCCTTGGGCGCGCGCTAAGGAGAAGGCGAGCGAAGTTTCAGCGCGGTTCAAACCGAGATCGGTGCTGATCGGCAAAAAAAATACCGTGAAGCCGTAGTTATGCAGGCCGCCGCCGAGCACGCGCAGCGCCGAGACCAAGCCGACCATGCGCCAGCCGATGAACGTTTGCGATAGTATTTGCCGGAGAGGTTTCAGGGTGGGGCCTCGAAGTTGTTGCGGTGCTCTTCCGTTTGTCCCAGAAGCGGTCGAAGATGGCAAGACAATATTCACGGCATCGTTATATGAAGCCGAGGTTTGCGCCAGTGGACAATATCCGTTAGTTTGAATTCCTCCGTTGGCTGATTGGACACTTCATTGGA
Source organism: Binatia bacterium (assembly GCA_035693605.1). GTDB lineage: Bacteria > Desulfobacterota > Binatia > UBA9968 > UBA9968 > DP-20. The sequence continues at coordinate 2,045 of DASSGE010000791.1, read as the reverse complement.
CCTTCGCACTTCAAGCACCGCGACGAAAGCAAATGTCGCGCCGCCAAAAGTCGCCTTCGCGGCGCTGAAGCATAAAGACTATCGCTGGTTTCTCATCGCCACCATGCTCGCCATGATGGCCGATAATATCGAACATGTGATCAGCTATTGGGTGTTGTTTCAGAAATTCCAATCGCCAGTGCTCGCCGGTTTTGCGGTTATCAGTCACTGGACGCCGTTTCTTTTGCTGTCGGTTTATTTTGGCGGTTTGGCCAACCGATATGACTGCCGCAAGTTGATTCAAATCGCTCAAGTCATGTACATGGCGGTGACGGCGGTTTGGGCAATATTATTTTTGACCGATACCATCCAAATCTGGCATGCCTGCGTTTTGTTGGTGATTCACGGCATCGCCGGAGTTTTCTGGACTCCCGCGGAGATCTTGTTGATCCACGATATTGTCGGTGGGGAAGATTTGCCGAGCGCGGTGCGCTTGAACGCGACCGCGCGCCAATTAGGCATTCTCCTCGGTCCGGCGGTGGGGGGCGCCATGATGCTCTGGTTCGGCGCGCCGGCAGGGTTGTTGATAAACGCACTCATCTACGTGCCGTTTACAGTCTGGTTGATGCTCGTACCCTACACCGGCCATCTGCGCGATGGCGCGCCGGCACGGCGCGGCATGCGTTGGCACGATGCCGCCAAGGTGATGCGCGAAGTAGCGCAGTACCGTTCCATTTTTACCATGATCGTTCTCGGCGGCGCGGCATCGCTGTTTGTTGGCAATGCCTTCCAAGCGAGCATGCCGGAGTTCGCCCATGATCTCGGCACCGATAAAGCCGACTTCGCCTACAGTGCGCTGCTCGCAGCCAATGCCGCTGGTTCGGTATTTGGCGGGTTTGTCCTCGACGGCAAGCAATGGGTACCGCCGACGGTAAAAGCGGCGATCGGCTGTGCAATTCTCTGGTGTTTGGCGATGACGGCGTTCGCTTTTTCCGAAAGCTATCCCTTGTCATTGACGTTGCTATTTCTCGCCGGCGCACTAAATCTGGCTTTCTACTCGATTGCCCAGACCATCGTGCAGCTCGAGGCACCGACGCATCTGCGCGGCCGTCTGATTGGATTGTTTTCGATGTCGGCCTTCGGCCTGCGCGCGTTTAGCGGCGTCACCGTGGGCGTGATCGGCGGCTTGATCGGAGTTCATTGGTCGTTGGCCTTGAGTTCGCTAATCTTGCTTGCAGTTACCCTCGCGTTGCTTGGCTTCGCGCAACAGCGGCAAACGGTTGTCGAGCCGGGATGAATCGCTGTGCATCGGTGTTGATTTTCCCATCATCGTCCAAGCGAAGCTGCGGCATGCCGATGAAGACCGGCAGCCACCTTTGCCTGACAAATTTCATACGTAGCCTGGATTCCGGCCTGTGCCGGATGACGGAAAATTTGCCGGTTTGAGGGCGAAGCTGACATTTGTTTGCGTCGCCAATTGAGATTGGTTAGTGTCCGAGATTAACCATGAAATCCGGAGAATCCTATTGGCATCTGCTGAACCCGACAAGAAGCTTTCATTCGCCGCGCTACATCACAAGGATTTCCGTAGCTATTTTTGGACCACGGCTCTGGCCATGATGGCCGACAACATCGAGCATGTGATCAGCTACTGGCTGCTCTACGAGAAGTTCAAGTCGCCGGTGCTCGCCGGCTTTGCTGTATTGAGTCACTGGACGCCGTTTTTACTTTTTGCGGTTTATTTTGGTGCCATGGCGGACCGTTACGATTGCCGCAAAGTGATCCAGGTCGCGCAGATGATGTACATGGGGGTATCGGCGGCTTGGGCTTTTCTGTTTTGGACCGATACCATTGAAGTGTGGCATGCCTGTGTATTGTTGGTGATTCATGGCATGGCCGGCGTGCTTTGGGGTCCGGGCAGCCAATTACTGATCCATGATATTGTCGGCCGTGAGCAGCTGCAAAGCGCGATTCGGCTGAATTCGACCAGCCGGCAGTTGGGCATTCTCTTCGGTCCGGCGGTTGGCGGCGGCTTGATGTTGTTGTTCAGTCCGCCTGCCGGATTG
>DASSGE010000790.1:0-2021 GCA_035693605.1 Binatia bacterium | reverse complement strand
GTGGGTTTACGGAAATCTCCCGCTAAAGTTGACAAAAGTTAGCGTAAATACTAGCATTGCGACGCCGCTGGAGAGCCTGGATAAGCTCGACAAACTGCTCATCAACGATTTAGAGCGGGTCGCCGTGAGGAGATATCCTGAAATTGGTCGCGTGAAATCAATGTTATCTCTAGCTGGTGCCGCGGGTGTTCTAATGTCCGGTAGCGGCTCTTCAGTGTTTGGAGTTTTTCAGTCGAAGCGATTGGCGGAACAAGCCTTTCGTCGGATGCGGCATGAGGAGGGGGTCCAAGCGTTCCTAGTACATATTTTGAGTTGAGGTTAGTCAAAAGCCCATAAAAAAGAACTCTACCGGCGCAACATCTGGCTCGTCCAGAAGGGGGTCCCTATGCAAGTTACCGAGGTTAGGGTCTTTCCTGTTGAGGAAGATAAGCTAAGGGCTTATGTAACTATCACCCTCGATCACTGCTTTGTGATCCGGGACTTAAAAATCATACACGGCGCTACTGGGTTGTTTGTCTCGATGCCCAGCAAGAAGCGCAAAGATGGTACCTATAAGGACATTGCGCATCCAATTAACAACGAGACCCGTCGGATGCTCGAGGAGAAAATAATCGCAGAATATCAAAAAGTGCTCGCCGATGGCGGGACACCGACATCGGTCCATGACGATTGATATTTTCTGCGCGACCGAGTGAGCTTCCCCGACAGGATTCAGGGATGGGCGGTCGCCAAGCGGTAAGGCCCCGGCCTTTGGAGCCGGTATCGAAGGTTCGAATCCTTCCCGCCCAGCCAGTTTTATGCGAAGTTCACCCGGGCTGGGCTTTGCAGATAGATCTAGACAGCGCCGTTCACAGAGGGACGGCGCTCCTGTTTTTTAGCGGTCGAAGCGGATCGGATTAACTTAGATTAACTTGCACTGCAGGGTAGTTGGAACATGGGCCGCACAGCCGATTTAAAAATATTCGCGGGAAATTCTAATCCGCCGCTGGCCGCTGAGATCAGCCAGTATCTCAACGTGCCGCTGGGCAAAGCGACCGTCGATACGTTTAGCGACGGTGAGAGCAAGGTTGAGATCAAGGAAAATGTTCGTGGCGCAGATGTCTTTGTCCTGCAGTCGACCTCGGCGCCCGGCAATAACAATTTGATGGAACTCTTGCTGATGCTCGATGCGTTTAAACGGGCTTCCGCGCAACGCATCACCGCCGTCATGCCCTATTATGGCTATGCGCGTCAGGACCGCAAGGTCGTGCCGCGAGTGCCGATCAGCGCCAAGTTAGTTGCCGATTTGATCACTCGTGCCGGCGCTTCGCGCATGTTGACGATGGATCTTCACTCAGGTCAGATTCAAGGGTTTTTCGATATCCCCGTGGATAACGTGTACGCAACGCCGGTGTTGCTGGATTATCTGCGCAAACAGCTCAACCACACCGAGGTCACGATCGTGTCGCCGGATGCCGGTGGCGTGGAGCGGGCACGTGCGATTGCGACCCGCTTGGACGCATCTCTGGCGATTATCGATAAACGCCGTATCGGCCCAAACGTCGTCGCTGAGATGAATATTATCGGTGAAGTTAAAGATCGCATCGCTATATTGGTTGACGATATGGTCGATACCGCCGGAACCTTAACCATGGCTGCGGAGGCGCTTAAGAAAGAGGGCGCGAAGAAAATCATCGGCTGCTGCTCTCATCCGGTGCTATCTGGGCCAGCGATCAAACGCATCGAAGAATGCCCACTCGAACAACTGATCGTCACCAACACGATTCCCCTTGGGCCGCAGGCGCAGGGATGTAGCAAAATCAAAACATTGTCGGTCGCCCATTTGATTGGTGAGGCGATTCGCCGAACGCATGAAGAAGAATCGATCAGTTCGCTATTCGTTTAGTCATTAGTCAGAGGAGGTAGTTCCCTTGGAGACTCTGGAAATACAGGTTGAAGCACGCGATAAGCAGCGCAAACGCGATGCCCGGCGGTTGCTCCGCAGCGGAAAAATTCCGGCAATTCTATACGGGCCGAAGACT
>DASSGE010000789.1:0-3847 GCA_035693605.1 Binatia bacterium | reverse complement strand
TGCAAGAAAAACTCGCGCAACCGCTCAACGTAAGCTTGGCACGCGCTGCTGCCGGCATGTTACAGGTGGCGACCTCGGCGATGGCCAACGCCGTGCGCCATGTGACCTTGGAGCGCGGTCTCGATCCTCGGGATTTCACATTGGTCGCTTATGGTGGCGGCGGGCCGCTTCATTCCGCTTCCGTAGCTAAAGAGCTATCGATCGGTAAAATAATTATTCCCAATGCGCCGGGCCATTTTTCCGCCCTTGGCATGCTCATGGCGGATCTGCGCCGCGATTATGTGCAGACTTTATTCGAGCGCCTAGACGACTTGACGATGAGCGAGTTGGAAGCCCAGTTCAAAACCTTGGAAGACCAAGGACGGAAAGCTTTAGTCGATTCCGGCATCGCACTGGATCGCATTGCTTTCGAGCGTGCCGCGGACATGCGTTACGTTGGCCAGGAGCATGCGGTTGCCGTTGGCATGCCCGCCAACGTCGGCAATGAACCGGCGCGTGCCGAGATAAAGCGGCGCTTCGACGAAGCCCATGACCTGCGCTACAGCCATAGCGCGCCGGAAGAGTCCGCCGATATCGTCAGTCTGCGGGTGTCGGCGATCGGCCGTTTGACCAAGCCGGTGTTTCGGCAAATCCCGAAAGGCGAGGCGACGCCGCCGGATGCGGCGCGTCGCGGCGAACGGCCGGTGAATTTTGATGCCGCCGGTGCCATGAGCGCGCCGGTCTACGACCGCGCCCAGTTGATGCAAGGCAACGTCATCGCCGGCCCGGCGATCATCGAAGAGGTTGCGTCGACGACGGTGGTGGAACCGGGGGATTTAGTTACGGTGAATCAATACGGACATCTCGTCATGCAGTTGGGTAACGCTGCATGAGGAATTTCAGATTCCAAATTGAATAAGCGCGTTCAAATCGTTCAATCGCTTCGCTTCGTTCAAGCCGTTCAAAAAGTTCAAATCGCTCAGGTCGTTTTTATCGGAACCAGTCGGTTCCCGGCTCAAATCCGTCTCCGGAAACGTTTTGAACGGCTTGAACGCGCTCAGTTATGATTCTAGTTTTCGGATTGCCGGGATGCGCCAGGCGACTAGGGAGGTGAGGACGATGACGATCGCCCCCATGATTGCGACGGTGGCTGGGGCGCCGAGGAAGTGTGCCGAGGTGCCGGCGAACAGAGCGCCCAACGGCATGAAACCGCGATCGAGCATATAGAGACTTAATACCCGTCCGCGCAGTTGGTCGGGCACGATCATTTGCAGCATCGTGGCGGTCGAGGCGAGAAAAAACATCTGAAACATGCCGACGATGACGAGGGTTACCAGCGCCAGAGGGAACCAGGTGATCTGCGAGAAAAGTATAATCGCCGCGCCGAGTACGATGATGCTGCCGACGAGAAAGCGTCCCTCGCGTTGGATGCGGTTGCCCATTGACGCAATTGTAAGAATCGCGATAACCGCGCCGATGCCGGGCGCGGCCATGAGCATTCCCAATCCTTCCGGACCGATCTTGAGCACGTCTTTCTGAAACACCGGCATGAGCGTTTGATAGGGCACAGCGAAGATCCGCGGCACATAGGCCAGCGTCATCAGCGCCAAGACTGCCGGTGTCGACCAGACGTAGGCGAAGCCTTCCTTGAGATTTGCCATGGCTGATGTGTGTCTGGCTTCGGCGCGCTGGGGCGGCACGTTCATGCGATAGATCATCACCAGCACGCCGGCGTACGCGACAGCTTGGACGAAAAAGTTTTCCGCCGCGCCGAACCAAGCGATCAGCGCGCCACCGAGAGCGGGGCCGAGCACCTTCATCATGTTGAAGCCGCCTGAATTGAGCGCCACGGCGTTGGCCAGCTCATCTTTAGGTACGGAGCTGGGAATTAAACTCATGCGCACCGGCTCGGTGATCGTCCAGGCGATGCCGGTGATCAGGGTGAAGACAAAAATATGCCAGACATGCAGATACGGCGACCAGACCATAAGGCCGAAGATGACGGCGGTGGCGATCAATACCCATTGGGTGACGATTAGAAGTTTGCGACGATCCATGCGATCGGCGGCAACGCCTGCCATCGGCCCGGTGACCAGGAAGGGCAAGGCGCGCAGACCGTTAAGCGCACCGAGGAGCACGGAATTGCCGGTGAGGTCGTAGATCAGCCAACCGAGCGTCACTTGCTGCACCCACTGGCCCGCGCTCATCATTACCGTGCCGGTCCACAGATAGCGAAAGTCGCTGTGACGCAGCGACGCGAACGTGCGAAGGCGCGCCGCAGCGGGCTTGGCGGCGGTCGGCGCTGCGCTGGTTTCTATGACTTCTTCGTCCATTGGCTTGGTGGAATGAGTTGACGCTATCCAAACTCACTAACTTTTAGCAAGATTCAGCAAAGGTTACGAACTGTCGCGACCGATCGCGTCGGGCAAATTTCAGTTTGCAACTCGACTTGAACATGTTACAAGGCAGCCGGTTTGATCTGTCTTGATTCCTGTCCGTCGGTATGGATGAAGGGAGCGTCGATGAAACAAATTCATTGGCTAGTCGTGGTCGGCTTGCTGCTGCCGTCCTGGGTAATCGGTCAAGAGCGCGTCAAATTCCCGGTTGGGGTTTCATCCAAGGTTCTCGGTTACGGCACTCTCTGGGCGGCTTGGCGGCGCGGTTATTTTGAACGCGAAGGACTCGACGTCGATGTCGTGCTCATGCGCGGCACGGCGCCGGCCGTTCAGGCGTTGATCGCCAATTCGATTTCGGCGGCACTACTCGCCAACGACGGCCCGATCACGGCGGTGGAACAGGGCGCCGATCTCGTCATGGTCGCTAGTGGTAGCAAGCTCACCCATATGCTGATGGGAGCGAAGAACTACAAAAGCTACGAAGACTTGCGCGGCTCCACCATCGGTTCGTCGACCTTGACCTCGGGCACAACGTTTGTCTTGCGGCGCGCGCTGAAACTCAAGGGGTTCGAGTATCCGCGCGATTACAAACTTTTGAGCGTCGGCGGCACGACCCAGGCATTTCTGGCGATGAACGCGGGCCAAACCGCAGCGTCGATGATGGCGGTGCCCTATTCTTTTCAAGCGCAGGATCTGGGCTACAATTTGATCGGTCGCATGGTCGATGTCTTTCCCAACTATTTACTTTCGGCATTTTCCGTACGGCGCAGCTGGGCCGAGAAGAATCGGCCCTTGGTTGTGCGTTTCCTCAAGGCTGTGGTGCGGGCGAAGAAATGGTTCGAGCAGGACCGTAAAGCAGCGGTCGAATTTTTGGCTAAGGAATTTCAACTCACGCCGGCCCTCGCCGAAAGAGGGTTGGACTACTATCTCGCCGCTCCGGCTTGGCATCCCGAGCTGGAAATCGAGATGGACGGTCTTAAGACCGTCGTCGATATTTACGTTGAGCAGGCCAATTTGAAGGGGCCGGTTCCCAATCCTGAGAAATATGTCGACCAGAGTTATCTGCGCCAAGCACTGAAAGAAATAGGCTTACGATGAACCGAACCGGGAAGATCCCACGCAAAGGCGCCAAGGCGCAAAGGTTGGATCCGAGAAAGAGTTAACATCAAAATGAATATCGACCTACATTCTCATTTTTTTCCGGTGGATGCACTGCAGAATCCTGGCAAGTTTGAGAACCGCGCGCCGAAGTTAGTGTTGAATGGCGGTAAGCTGTCGGTGACGTCGCGAATCGGCTCACGGCCAGGATTGGCTGCGGGGGCTTACGATCCGTCGGCGCGGATCAAGTCGCTCGACGACATGAGGATCGATATGCAGGCGATCTCGCCGTCGCCGATTCTGCTATTCTATTGGGAAGACGCCGCGGTCGCGGCGCATTTCTCACGCCGGCAGAACGAAGCGATTCAAGCTGT
>DASSGE010000788.1:0-8418 GCA_035693605.1 Binatia bacterium | reverse complement strand
GACCAGGGACATGTCGGCGTACCGTTCGGGGTTCTCCTTCAGCACTTTGGGATCCTTTTTGCCGACTTCTTGAATCGGCAGTTCGAAGTATTCGCGCGCCGGATAGGGTTTCAACGGGAAGTCGTACTCTTTGAAGTTTTCTTCCAGCACCTCACGGTCCTGAACTTTCATGTACTTCGACAGGACTTTCAAGCTGAACTCTTTGTTCGATTTGTACAGCGCCACGCCCTCGATCATCGCCTTGGTGAAGTTGACCAGCTCGGCACGTGTCTTGGCCAGATAAGGCCGGCGCGCTACAAACATGAGACTAGAATAGGGGATGTTTAACTTCGAAGCATCGAGCAGCAGCGTCATCCCGAGTTTACGCGCCTGGAGAGTCATCGGTGGCGTCAACATGGCCGCATCGGCATTGTTGGTTTCGACCGCGGCGATGCGGTTGGACTGATTGCCGACCTGGAGCAGGGCGACGTCGATATCGGGTTTAAGGCCCTCGCGTTGCAACAGATAGCGGGCGGCGAAGTCGGCGTTGCTGCCGAAACGGCTGATGGCGACGCGCTTTACTTCTTTGATGCTCTTGATGCCTTTGCGAACGTATACCCGGTTATCCATGGTATTGCCCAGGCGGCCGAACATAACCAGTTCGAGTTGCGGCGTGGAAATTACCACCTGGGGCGAGAACATGCCGACATGCGCGTCCCCAGAGGTCAGCGCAGCGGCGGCCGATGACGCGCCCTGAATGAAGATCAACTCGACGCTGTTGCCGTACTTCTCGAAGAGCTTGGCTTCTTTGGTTACCCAGAGGGGCGCGAATTGACCGACTTCGCTGGTCCAAACGACGTTGATGTTGGCCGCGCTCACCGCCGTCGGTAGACCCAATAGCAGCGTCAAAACAATCAGCCGAAAGATTCGCCGAACAAAGGCCATGGTCCGCTCCTTAGTGTAGTAGTGAAACGTAATCGTTGACCTTACTTCTCGCTTACCCGTATACTTCCGAAGCGACCTTAGAATCAAGTTGGCGGAGGAGAAATGATTCGAACCGTTTTCGCAGTGTTGGCTTTGATTAGTTTCAGTGAATTGGCATCGGCGCAAACCCTGACCCGAGTGATGTCCGGCTACGCCGCGACGTCGGGACCGCATGCGGTGTTGTGGATCGCGCGCGATGCCGGTTTATTCGAAAAAAATGGCTTGCGGTCCGATGTTGCTTATATTCGCAGCGGCTCGACCATGGCTCAAACTTTGGTCTCCGGCGATATCCAAATGTCGCAGATGGGCGGGCCCGCGATGCTCGCCGCCGGAGTTGCGGGAATGGACGTAACCTTCGTCGCGGTGGCGCTCAACACGACGCCGATCGTGCTGATGGGCACGGTGTCGAAAGTCGAAGAATTGAAAGGAAAGGCGGTGGGGGTCACCCGTTACGGTTCTAACACTGATATTTCGGCGCGCTTTGCGATTCGCAGAGCCGGACTTCAGCCGGAGAAGGACGTGGCCTTGATTCAACTCGAAGATTATCCCGGCATCATGGGCGGCATCGCCTCGGGCCGGATCGCCGCCGGGGCGCTCGCCGATCCGTTCACCGATGCGGCTAAGAAGCTGGGCTATAAGGAAGTCGCCGATGTTGCTGCCATGGGTCTCGAGTTTCCCTTCGTCGGCATTGCCGCCAAAAAATCATTTATCAAAGACAACGTCGATACGGTTCAACGTTTCGTCCGCGCCTATACCGAGGCGATTGCGATTTACAAAAACAATCGCGAAACCGCGATGAAAATCACCGGCAAATATACCGGCATCAAAGATCCGGCGATTCTCGCGTCGACCGTCGACTTTTATGCGCCGAAGTTACAACGAGTCCCACTTGCCACTGTCGGTGGGCTGCGCTTCGTTCTCGACCAGGTAGCGGTGCGCGATCCGCGCGCGAAAAATTACACGCCGGAAACTTTCATGGATATGCGTTTCGTCAAGCAGCTGGAGGACAGCGGTTTTATCAAATCGCTTTATCCCAAGGGCTAATGGCACAATTGCCCTTCTGCGAGAGCACGATTCTATTGCGCGCGAGAAATAGGCTGGCGGTAAATAGCGTTACCAGTGCGACGGCCATGACGGTTGGAATTAGGTAGTTGATGGCGGGGAGAATCGCCACTGTCACCAAGCCGACGCCAATCGCGGGTGTCACTTGGGGTTTGATCAAACTCAGGAGTAGCGCGCAGGGTATGATGAGCAGGGTCAAATCGTGAGTAAATAAATGAGGCAGTACGATCAGCAAGCCGAGGCAGTTCACGATCCAGCGGGTCGCGTGATCGTGACTATGCTTTGCCTCGGGCCAATTGATCCACATCAAAATTCCGACGACGATCGCGCTCAAGATCCACCAGGTCACGGCATGCCAAGCCGGCGGCAAGCCGTAGATTACCAGTACCCGTAAGTTGTGCATGCCACGCCATTGATTCCACCAGTCGCTATCCGCGGTTACCATTCGGCGTGCCAGTTGAACGTATTGCGCCGAGGCCTCCAGCCCAATCCAAAGAAATAGCCCGATGATGAGTAGGGTGGCGACGGCGGCGCCGACGAGAAATTCGCGCCAGCGACGCCGCACTAGCATGATCAAATGAGGAATTGCCAGGTATTGTGGTTTGATACAAAGCAATGCGGCCCAAACACCCGCACCCGCGCGCTCGGCTTGCCTCTGGGCGAGCACGTGAAGGGTCAGAAAAAATAGCACAATCGCGGAGGTCTGACCGTAGAAAATAACCCCATGAACGGCAAAATTACAGAGCGTAAACAGCAGCAGCCAATGAGATTGATCGATGGATAAATTCAAACCGCGAATCAGCAGGCGCAAGCTTTGGCCGATCAGCAGTAAGTTGACAACCGTCATGATCAAGAACGCCGTAGAAAATCGGAACCAAGCCAGCGGTGCGAGGAAGGCGGCGGTAATTGGCGGATAAACGAACGGTAAGACTTTTTCCACCGGTGCGATGCGGTTTTGATAGAGCTGCTGGCGTTCGAGATCGTAGAGCGATTGCCGATCGTCCCAAATTAATTGCGCTGCCGCATAAAACGTGACGAAGTCGGCGACGCAGTTGTCGGTGCTGCACTTGGGGACATGGTGGGCGTAGATGTTCCACCAGTTAAAGCTCATCAGAAAAGCTAGACCCAAACCAACGCCAACAAGCGATGCCTTGATGCGGTTGATTTGACTTGTGCTCGCCATGCGACTTGAACGATTTTAAGCGATCGACGAGCCTACTTCACTCGGCCGGTCTTAACCTTTGGTCAGCGCCAGTCCAAGCAAAACGGCGATTGGCCCGAGGCCGGCATTAAGTTTGAGGAGCATGAACCAGCGACGCCAGTCGCTCAGCAGTGCTTCGGGCCAGACCGTTGCGCTGGAGTCAAGCGCCGCAGTTTGGCGAGCGATGCTCGGCGCGTATTTGAAGACCTGCAGACAATGATGAACCGTCATGGCCATGAAAACGAACAGTTTGCCGCCAAGGAGCACGAGGTAGGCGCTGCCCGATGTCGCAGCCGCTGTGTTGTGAAGAGCGAAATTAGCGATACCCGTGACCAACAGTAATCCGATGCCGATCCATGAAAGAGCTTCAAGCCCGATGCGGCCGCGGTTCATGGTGTGGATGGCTATATTCGGTTCCATTTCATGCACCGCTGGGCCCATGACGATGAGAAAAAACACCATGGCGCCAATCCACATCGCAAATGCGACCAGATGCACGAGCAAATTCACAGTGTGCCAGATAGTCATCTTGAATTATGAAATAGCCCAGCTTCGTCAGTACCATCGGCACTAAACCATTGCAAATCTCGGGCTGTTCTTCTTGAAATGGTGCTATCCCTGTGTTAGCTAGAACCTAGTTTTTTTCTTACAGCTTCCACAAATTACAAGGATGGTTGGATAATGCTGCGTTGGTTGCCGGAAGATGTGTCTACGTATGGTCATGAGATCGACTCGCTATTTTATCTGATCTACTACATCACTGCGGCGACATTTGTGCTCGTCACCGTCTTGATGATTTGGTTTTTGATCAGGTATCGCGAACAGCCTGGACGGCGCGCAACCTATAATCATGGCAACACCACTCTGGAAATCATCTGGACCACCATTCCAGCGGCTATTTTAATCGTCTTGTCGTTCATGAGCGTCAGCACCTGGGCGAAGGTGAAGCGCAATATCCCGGCCAGTGATTTTGAAATTCAGGTCACTGCCAAGCAGTTTAACTGGGACGTGGTGTATCCCGGCGCCGACGGCAAATTCGGCACCGCAGACGATGTCAAGTTCGACAACGATCTGCATGTGCCGGTCAACAAAGTTGTTCGCATCCACCTGACCGCCAGCGATGTCATTCATAGCTTCTTCATTCCTAACCTCCGCTTCAAGCAGGACGCAGTGCCCGGCCGCACCATTCTAACTTGGTTTGAAGCCACCAAGCCCGGCAAGTACGAGTTGCCCTGCGCGGAGCTGTGCGGCTTCGGCCACTCCGGCATGAAGGGATGGCTCAACGTCTACACGCCGGAAGATTATCAGAAGTGGGCTGCGGAGAATCTCGCGCCCAAGCCGCAATAGCAAGTCTTTTTTTCAGTTTGCCAAGGATTATTACGGAGGTTCTCAAGCGATGAGCGAGTCAGCAGTGGCGCATGGAGCGCATGGACATCATGCTAAGCCGAGTTTTGTCAGCCATTACCTATTCTCACTCGATCACAAGATGATCGCCCGGCAATTCCTTTTCGTGGGCCTGCTGATGCTCATGATCGGCGGTATTCTCGCCATGCTGGTGCGCTGGCAACTGGCCTGGCCGGAAACGCCAGTTCCGGGACTAGGTTTCATTGCGGAACCCTATATTTATCCCGGTCCCAATGGCGGCGGCATTATACCGCCGCAAACTTATAACGCGCTGTTCACCATGCATGCGACGATCATGATCTTTTTCGTGGTCATGCCGATCATGGTCGGCACCTTCGGTAACTTTCTCATCCCGCTGATGATCGGCGCCGGCGATATGGCGTTCCCCAAGCTCAACATGCTGTCGTTTTGGGTCGGCGCAGTTTCCGGTGTCATCATGCTGGCAAGTTTTTTTGTTCCCGGCGGCCCGGCAGCGGGCGGTTGGACCGGCTATGCGACGCTATCCGCGCGCGCTCAATACACGGGCGTCGAGTGGGGACAGCATCTTTGGATCATCGCCCTGATGGTCAACGGTGTTTCATCGCTGATGGGCGCGATCAATTACATCACCACGATCGTCAACATGCGCGCGCCCGGAATGGGCTATTTTCGCATGCCCCTGACGGTATGGTCGCTGTTCGTCACGGCGATTCTTTTGCTGCTTGCACTGCCGGTTTTGACTGCCGCCCTGGCGATGTTGCTGTTCGATCGCATGGCCGGTACGAGCTTTTTCTTACCCGAAGGCGGCGGCGAGCCGCTGCTCTGGCAGCATATGTTCTGGTTCTTCGGTCACCCGGAGGTTTATATTCTGGTGCTCCCGGCAATGGGCATCACCTCTGATTTGCTGTCCACTTTTTCGCGCAAACCGATTTTTGGCTACCATGCAATGGCGTTTTCAATGATCGCGATCGCGTTCCTGTCGTGGATCGTTTGGGGCCATCACATGTTTGTCAGCGGCATGAATCCTCTCCTGGGCACCGCGTTTATGATGACAACCATGGTCATCGCGGTGCCCTCGGCGATTAAAGTATTCAACTGGTTGGGTACTTTGTGGGGTGGGTCGATTCGCCTGACCGTGCCGATGCTGTTTGCCTTGGGATTCGTGTCAAACTTCCTGATCGGCGGTTTAAGCGGCATCTTCATGGCGTCGACGCCGGTGGATATCTTCATTCACGACACCTATTACATTGTTGCCCACTTCCATTATGTCGTTGCCGGAATTATCTTTGCTTTGTTCGCCGGTGTTTACTATTGGTTCCCCAAGATGTTCTACCGGCAAATGAACCAGACCCTGGGCAAGATCCATTTCGTGCTCACCTATATTTTTTTTAATGGCGCGTTCTTCCCGATGCACTTTCTCGGAGTCGGCGGCCATATGCGGCGTATCTACAACCCGATGCAGTATGAATTCTTGAAGCCGCTGCAGGACTGGAACGTTTTCATTACCTGGAGCGCACTCATTCTCGGCGCGTCGCAGATTTTCTTCTTGTGGAACTTTTTCCAGAGTTTGATCGCTGGCAAGAAGGCCGAACGCAATCCCTGGCAGGCGAATACTCTGGAGTGGTCGGCGCCCACGCCGCCGCCGCATGGTAATTTCGAAACCATTCCAACTGTCTATCGCGGCGCCTACGAATACAGTTCGCCGGAAGTCAAAGAAGACTGGTTGCCCCAGGATAAAAATATCGCTAGTAGCGCCGCGATACGGGCGCACTAATCGAAATTCGGTAAAATGAAACCGGACTCTGGAAGGATGGCGGCAGCCTCTGGCCGCCATCCTTCATCCTTTTCGACCTGGCCGCACCGACTTGCGGTGACCTTGGCCGGTGCGACATTTCCGCTACTCTTCATTGGCGGTTTGGTCACAAGCTTGGGCGCTGGGTTGGCCGTACCCGATTGGCCGACGACCTTCGGCTACAACATGTTTCTCTATCCTTGGTCGAAGATGATCGGTGGGGTCTTTTACGAACATAGTCATCGTCTGATCGCGTCATGTGTCGGCCTTTTGACCATCGCTCTCACCGTTACCTTGTGGATCAAAGAGGATCGTCGCTGGCTGCGCTGGCTCGGTATTACCGCTCTCGCAATGGTCATCGTGCAAGGCGTGCTCGGCGGGTTGAGGGTGGTCTTGCTGCAACATACCCTGGCGATCATCCACGCCTGTTTCGCCCAGGTTTTTTTTGCGTTGACGGTGAGTTTGGCGCTATTTACATCGCGAGAGTGGTGCAACGAGAACTCGACGTCTATCGATGATGGCGGCCGGCTGCGCCGGCTCGCGCTGATTACCACGGTTCTTGTCTACATCCAGATTGTCTTCGGTGCGCTCCTGCGACACACGGGCGAGCGGCTTGATGGCCACTTATTGTTTGCCGCGCTGGTCGCGATCCATGTGGTTTTGTTGCTGCTTCGTATCACCAGGCACCATGGCGAAGAACCGACGCTGGTCCGGCCGGCCTACTGGTTAGGCGGATTATTGCTCGTGCAATTGTCGCTTGGTACGGCGGCTTATCTGGGGAAGTTTACCCCTTTATTGCCGTTGCGCGGCGGCGCCTTGGTCTTGACCGCGACGACACATCTGATAATCGGTGCGTTGATGTTAGTTACAAGCTTGACGATCGCTCTACGAGCTTTTCGACATTCAAGGCGACGTGAGTCGCATCAAGGCCGGGCACTATTGACGGAACAGTATTCAGCATGAGCTCAAACACCGACACTGCAATCTTAAGCGGCGCAAGTACGCTGCGGCGGGCAACCGATTTCTTCGAATTGGCCAAGCCGCGCGTCGTGCTCATGGTGTTGATTACCACCTTCGTTGGCTTCTACCTCGGTTCGGAGCAAGTCCCCGATTATTTGATCTTGGTGCAAACCTTGATCGGTACGGCATTGGCGGCAGGCGGCACATTGGCGCTCAACCAATATATGGAACGGGATAGCGACGCGGTCATGCAGCGCACACAGCGCCGGCCGCTGCCTGACGGGCGTTTGCAACCCCGGGAAGCGGTTTGGTTCGGCACCGCCGTAACGATCTTGGGGCTCGGCTATCTGGCACTTGCAGTTAATCTCTTGAGCGCATGTGTTACCGCTTTTATCACGATGAGTTATTTGCTGTTCTATACGCCTCTGAAACAGCGCAGCTCGTTATGCATGTTGGTTGGCGCCGTACCCGGTGCCTTGCCGCCGGTGATTGGTTGGGTGGCCACGCGAGGGTCACTGGATGTCGGGGCCTGGGTTTTGTTTGCCATCATGTTTCTCTGGCAGGTGCCGCATACGTTGGCGATCGCTCGGCTCTATCGGGAAGATTATGCTAAAGCCGGCATCATGTTTCTGCCTGTCATCGAGCCGGAAGGCAGCAGTAGCAATCGCCAGATCATCAGTCACAGCGCTGCGTTGTTGGCCGTGAGCCTGTTGCCAACGTTACTCGGTATAGCCGGTGGGATTTATTTTGCCGCGGCTTTCGTGCTGGGCATCGGGTTTATCGCTATTGGCATCGCGTTGGCGCTTAATTCGACTTTGGCCAACGCGCGCCGGTTGCTGTTCGCATCACTGGTGTATTTGCCAGTGCTGTTGCTGGTAATGGCTTTGGATCGTATACCGTTATGAACAAGACTTTGGCAGAATCGGGTCGACAAAAACCGGCAAATGCACTGCGTTTTGGCGCGCTGTTGGCGTCGGCCGTGATTCTCTACATCGCCGCGATTATGGCCTTTATTGTAATCTACTAGGGTTAGTTTGAGTCGATGGCAAACAGTTCT
>DASSGE010000787.1:0-2410 GCA_035693605.1 Binatia bacterium | reverse complement strand
GTGCGTCAGCAGCTCGAGCTGTTTTATCGGCAGATCGGATACGGCGTGATTGCCGTCGCGTCGGCCGAAGAGGCGCTCGAACAATTTGGCGCAGACGCCATCGATCTCGTCATCACGGATATCAAACTGCCCGGGATGGATGGGCGGCAATTGATTTGCTGGGTGCGTGAGAACTTTCCGGACATTCCGATGATCGCGATCACCGGCTACTCCGATATTCAAACTGCGGTGAACGTTTTAAAATTAGGTGCCAGCGACTTGATCGTCAAGCCGTTCAATCTGGTCGCAGTGCAAGAGGCGACGCGGGTGGTGCTGGAGAAAAACCAGGTTTATCTTGACGTTCGTCATTTGCGCCGGACACTAAGGAACCGCTCGGTGTTCGGCGGGATGCTCAGCAAAACCGCCGAAATGCATCGGGTCTTCGAAATCATCCGTGTGGTGGCGCCCACAGACATGACAGTCTTGGTTCAGGGCGAGACGGGCACCGGGAAAGAGCTCGTCGCGAGCGCAATTCATTTTCAAAGCCATCGGCGTAAGGCGCCATTTGTAACAATTAACTGTGCCGGCTTTCCCGAAAGTCTGTTGGAAAGTGAATTGTTCGGCTATGAAAAGGGTGCGTTTACCGGCGCCGATCACGCTAAAGCCGGCAAGATCGAACTTGCCGATAAGGGTACGTTATTTCTCGACGAGATCGAAAGTATGTCTCTGGTGATGCAAGGCAAGCTCCTGCGTGTGTTGGAGGATCAGAAGGTGCAGCGCTTGGGCAGCCGCTCGAGCATTCAAGTCGATATGCGGGTGGTCGCGGCCACTAATGTACCTCTGGAAGAGTTGGTTGCTGACGGCAAAATGCGTGCGGATTTTTACTATCGGATTAACGTCATCCCACTTCATCTTATTCCACTGCGCCACCGAAAAGACGATATTCCATTGCTAGTGCATGATTTCGTGCAGCGTCACCCGGTGGCCAATGCCAAGCGCATTAACGGCATGTCGACCGAGGCGATGACCGCGCTAATGGCGCACTCATGGCCGGGCAATATCCGCGAGCTGCAAAATGTCGTTGAACGGGCGATCGTCTTATCGCGTGGCCGCATTATTTCCGAAGTCAACGTGCCGGCATCGGGACGTACAACCGAGCCTGCTCCGGTATCAGGTACGCCGCTCGCGCCACTGGATATCTGGTTACGCGAACAGGAGAGGCGATATCTCACGAAACAGTTAGAACGGGCCCGCGGAAACGTGACCCTGACAGCCAAAGCGTGTGGTATCGGCTTGAGAACTCTATCGCGCAAAATGCAGCTGCATGGCCTGGACCACAGATCATTTCGGAAAAAAAATGATCCATCTGTCGCTCGGCTCGCAGCCGAGCGCGACGCTCAGTTCCTGCCAGCTCAATCTTAGGCGACCGTTTGCTGTTTTGAACCGGTTGAGCCATCGACCAGTTGCGGATTCGGCCTTGGATAGCTCACAAACCTGGCTACTTGATCGGTAATCAGCTAACCCCCGAAATTATCATAATCACTTAGCCGACCTCGACTAATTCGTTTGTCCATAACGGCAGCCTATCAGCTCAGAGCCGCGAGCCTGGCACGTTTGTTGCCCGGTCCAATGCCATGAAGTTACGTGGTCCAATCTCGCGGCTATGATTCATCGAAGTCGCAAGCTCGCCGCATGGGCTTTGGTAAAGTCGTACCGCGAGCCGCCCTCGGGACCGTTCTTACAAAGGCGCAAGTGACTGGCCAGAACTACTTACGTGTTTCAAAAATAAGCGCTGATGTGATCCGCCGGCATTTATGAAACGCCATTCTTTAAACGTGGCGAGGTTGGGAGCAATAATGGGCAGAGACTTTAATCGCACACTGTCGATTTCGTATGTTGCGGTCGCTTTGACAGTTTCCGCCTGCATGCACGACCAAAAGCTTGCCTGGCAAGACACCAGCCAGAACGAAAACGGCTTTAGAATTTACCGGGTGGTGGGGCAGGAGAAGCGCCTGGTTGGCGAAGTGGGCGCTAATGTCACCCAGTTTATCGATCGCAGAGCGCCGGCCGGTGCGTGCTATATAGTTACCGCATTTAACGATGAGGGAGAATCGCCGCCGACCAGCGTTGCCTGTGGTAAAGACGGGTAATCGGCAAACCTTTACTAATTGCGCGTATTTACCCAGTATGTCATAAGATGGCGATCTCACGGTGACGGTTCGGAACCGAACTCGCTTCGGCGCTGGAGTTTCGGCTCTGACCAATTGTTGCCGCTGATAAAACAACAATCATGAAAATCGCCTTGGCGCACAAGAGGTTGGATCTACGAGGCGGGACCGAGCGAGTGTTTCTACAGACCGCGCTCGGGCTGCGCGACCGCGGCCACGAGGTGCATCTTTTCTGCCTCAAGTTCGCCATACCGGTCCCCGCC
>DASSGE010000786.1:0-2310 GCA_035693605.1 Binatia bacterium | reverse complement strand
CACAAACAATACGGTTTGATCGAACGCCAGAATCGCCACCCGGCGCGGAAACTTTTCATAGGTCAGATTGATCAGCAGGGCGCCAAAAACGTAGCCAAGTAACCCCAAGGCCAGCGACTCTTGCAAAATCATGGCGCCGATCTTTGAATTGGCCGCGCCGATGATTTTGAGCGTGGCGATGTCGCGGCTCTTCTCCATGGTCATCGTGAAGATGATCAGCGCGATAATCACGGTGGAGACTGCCAGCAGGATGATTCGGAAGAGGAGAATCTGCTGGCGCGCCCGTTCGATGACGTTTTTGGCAAGCACATCTTCCTGCTCCGCCGTGGTCATCGCCCGATAGTGATTCCAGCGCTCGATTTGCTTGGCGACTTCGGCCGGGTCGGCCCAGGGCTCAAGCCGCACCAAAATCGCATTGGCTAGATTGGTGTTCTGAATTACCGAACCGAGCGCGGCGCTGGAAACTCCAGCGAGCGCTGGATCGGCCCTGAGATCGGCCTGCAAGCGCGCCCGTTCATTGCGCACCGCCTCATTGGCCTTGAGAAATTGCAACTCTTGGGCATCTTGCAGCGAAACATAAGCAGTTGAATCGCCGGAACTGGAGACGATTCCCTCGGTCAGACCCACCACGGTGAAAATCATTCGCCCGAGCGCCAGCCGCGCCCCAAGAGGAATCCCGGACTTGCGATCGAGCACCATTTCATAGCGGCCCGCCGCGAGCGGCCGGCCGGCCGCCACCGCCGGCGGCGCGCCCAGATTGCCGGGGCGGTAACCGATGATTTGCGTGCGCATGGAATCCGAACGGTAGACAAGCTGAACCGATTGAAATGCGATAGGGCTGGCTTCGCGCACGCCGTGAACCGCCCGCACGACGCGGTACAGATCGTCGGGGATACGCGAGGTTTCGGCAAACGGACCATTGGTATCCTTTTGCACCACCCACAGATCGGCGCCGGGCGAGCGCACGATGCTGAGCGCATCCTCGACCATGCCGCGGTAGATGCCGCCCATCGCCATAACGGTGGCGAGCAATAGGCCGACACCGATCGCGGTCAGAACGAATCGGCCCAATCGGTACTTGACATCACGAATGGCGAGGTTCATGGCTGCGAATTTCCCGCTGCTAGCGCGTCGGATTCAGCTCGCGCGACCGCCACCCGGCGGCCGTCATTTTTTAGATCGGCGAGTCGGCCCGGCGCGGTAATCACCCGCTCGCCGCCGGAGAAACCTTCGATCACCTCAATCCAACCGGCGCCATCGACGATACCGAAACGGGCAGGCTTGAAGCGCATGCGGCCGTCGACCACGGTCCAAGCGCCGGCGCCTTTCGGCGATTGCACAACCGCGGCTAACGGCAATGCCAAAACTTTTTTCGCGCCGGGGCGAATCGCCGCTTCGGCCTGCTCGCCGAGCGTCAGACGCGGGGGCCGTTGTTCGAAACCAATATCGACGGTGCGTTGTTCGGTGACGCGATCGCTTTCTCGCCGGATGCGCGCGATCTTGCCGCGAAACGTCCGTCCTGCAATTGAGCGCAATGCGACATCGGCGGCATCGCCCACCACTAGGGATCCCGCCTCCCGCTCATCGACGAAAACCGTCACCCAGATCGACGCCGGGTCGGCAAGCTTTAGAATCGGCGTGCCGACACTGACCGCCGCACCGGTTTCCAATTCCCGGCTGACTACATAGCCATCGATAGGACTGGCGATGGTTGTTTCCGCGTTGCGGGCTCGCGCCGAGGCGAGCGCCGCCGCGCCAGCAGCGATGTCTTGCGGCACGGCTTTCAGGGCAATTTCCTGCGCCGACACGTCTTTGGCCGCCGCTTCACGCAAAGCCTCGGCACTGCGTAGCTCGGCGTCGGCCGACTTGGCGGCATTAAGCCGCTCGTCGAGATCCATCTGCGCCACTAAGTCGGTGGCGGCCAACTTGCGCCAGCGTTCGGCGTTGGCCTGCGCGAGCAATTGGTTGGAGCGCGCCTTGGCGATCACTGCGTCAGCCGCCGCGAGTCCGGCTTGCGCGCGCAGCAGCGCCGCCTCTTGTGTCAGCAAACCGAACCTGACGCGCTCCAGATTTGCCGCCGCCCGCTCCACCTCTGCGGTCAATTCGGAGTTCTCCAATCTGACCAACAGCTGGCGCGTCCGCACAACATCACCTTGGTCGACATTCATTGCGCTAATCCGGCCGGTGATTTTAGCGGCAAGCGCAAGTACCAGCTTGGCTTCAATGGTGCCAACGCCTTGAACGATGGGGTGGAGTTCGCGAACGCTAACCTCGGTCGTCGACACCTGGACCGGCCGCAGCCACAACCAC
>DASSGE010000785.1:0-2065 GCA_035693605.1 Binatia bacterium | reverse complement strand
TTTGTCGGCATTGTTCCAGTAGCGATCCACCGTGATTTGAATATGCGCGATGGTTTCTTCGTCGCGTTGAGGCTCGAATAAATGGCGGAAGCGGCCCTGGCGTTTCAAGTAATCTTCCACCGGCGCAAACTTGCGCGGTCTGTAGGTATGCGAGACGGCGCCATGGAGCGCTTCGCGCAGCGGCCAGATGCCGGTCTCGACCGCGAGCCGGGCGATATCGATGGACCACTCGGGATCGACTTCCCAGCCCGGCGGGCAGGGCGATAGAGCGATGAATAGTTTCGGCCCAGTGAACTTGCCCGCGCGAATAACCTTTTCCGAAAGGTCGAGCGGATAAGCCGCCGAGATCGTTGCCAGGTAATCCGGCTTCTGAACGCGCCACAGTTCAAACAAATCGCGGCGCTCGTGCAATCGGCCGTGCGGCGCGGCTGCGCTGATCGGTTCTGTCGAAGTGCGCGCGCCGTAGGGCGTGCTCGGCGAGCTCTGAAAACCGGTGTTGCCGTAAGATTCGTTGTCGTAGCACAGGTAGTAAAAGTCCAGACCGCGGTGGATCGCCGCCAGGGTGGACTGTAAACCGATCTCCTGGGCGGCGCCGTCGCCGGTGAGCACGACGACCTTGTGGTCATCTTGTGCGCCGCGTTTGCCTTTGGCCTTGAGAATGTCGAGGCCGTCGCGCACGCCTTGGGCGCCCGCCGGAGCGCAGCCCATCGCCAGATAAATCCACGACGAGTTGAGCGGCGTGAACGGATAGGTGGCGAGCATGGTCGAGCAGCTCGCGGCATTGACAAAAGTCACGTTGGCGCCAAGCGCTTTGTGAAACAGCCGCAAGCTCAACTGCCCGCCGCAGCCGGCGCACAGCGGGCCGCCAGGACCGATCGGATCATCGTGTGAGATTGTCCTCAGGCTCTTGTAGACTTCGCGTTTCATCGCAGACCTCTTGCGTTTGTCCGAGTCGCAAAACTGGTCGCAAAGACCGCAAGGTTAGCAAAATGAAATGGGAAATTTTCCGGCAAAGACGCTAAGGTACAAAGTTTAGATTCTAGCGGCATAACGTCCTCATGTTATTTGAGCAACGGGCGGGTTTAAAACTTGCCCGACGCGCTTTCCTCCTTGGACGGTTCTTTGCTGGCGATGTCGAAGAAGCGGCCGACTTCGCGGCATTCCTCGCCGGTGAAGAGCAGATGCGGTTGGGCCATATCGAGCGCGGCTTGCGTTGGCCCTTCGAGCTTGGCCAGCATGCCGTCGAACTCGCCGGGACGAAAGCGGCGCCCACCCAGCCCGCCGATAAATGACAACAGCACCGGCGGGCGCTGCGGCGCGTTAAAAAGCGCGCTGGCGATCTCGCTGAAAAGGATCCCGCCTTTGCCGACCGAGATATTTTGATCGATGACCGCCACGCCCTTGCGTCCCGCCAGCAGGCGTTGCAGTTCGGCGTGCGGGAATGGCCGGACCATGCGCAGGCGCGCCAGGCCAACTTTTTTGCCGGCGCGGCGCAGCTTTTTGATCTCCGCTTTGCCCATCGAGGCAAACGAATTAGTCATGACAAATACATAGTCGGCGTCGTCGAGCTGGTAGGCTTCGACGATATCGTGGCGCCGGCCGAACCTGGCGGCGTACTCGTCGGCGATGCGCGGATAAAGCGCCAGCGCATTGTCGCTTGCGTGGTGCATCTGATGCTTGAAGTAAGTGTACAGGCTCGAGTCGAGCACCGCGGCGCCGAGGGCGGCGGGCGGCGCGCTCGACACCACCGGGTAGGCCGGCGTGAAACCGGGCAGGAATTCACTCACCGCGCCGGCGTCGGGCAGCTCGACCGACTCGCGGGTAAACGACAGATAGAACCCGTCGAGATTGACGATGGCCGGCAGGAGGATTTTGCTATCTTCGGCCAGGCGGTAGGCGATCAGGATAGAGTCGAGCACTTCCTGGCTGGTCTCGCAGTGAAACTGCAGAAAGCCGCTGTCGCGCGCTGATAGCACGTCGTTGTGGTCGGGCTCGAGAGTGATCGGGTGAGCCAGGGCGCGTGAGACGTTGACCAACACCAGCGGCAAGCGCAAACCGGCGATGA
>DASSGE010000784.1:0-14474 GCA_035693605.1 Binatia bacterium | reverse complement strand
CCTTTCTAACCTTTTAACCACGCTATCGTCCACCAACTCCTCGGCCTTGAGGCGGCGGATCTTTTCATTGCCGGCGCCGAGGAGACGAATCACATTGCGCACACCATCGACGCTCGGATAGATTTTTCTTTCATAGAGGTCGAGCATGCTTTGATAACCTTCGTCGGCGTCTTCGACTCGTTTGAGCCTCAGCCCTTTGGCTAGGCTTCTCGTCACCTGCGTTTTGTTTTCCGGATTGCGGATGAAAGCGACGCCGTCGAGCAATCCCCGAATAACGTTTTCCACATTAGCAGCAGACGAAGCGGATGCGATCGTGCTTCGCCGGGCAATGATTCCCGTGCCCTGATACGGGATCGGCAGCTTGGCTAGATCGCCGAGCACGCGAAAGCCTTTGTTTTGGACGATCTTGGCATAGGTGTAACTTAAATAAGCGGCGTCGATATTGCCGGCGAGGAGCGCTTGCGATACCACTGAATTATCTCCCAGGCCGCGGAACTGGATTTTATCCCGTTCCGGTGCGAGTCCCCAGTGATCGAGCGCTAGCATCGTAAAAATCCACGTGCCACCGCTCAAACTGTTGACGCCGACACTATGCCCACGCAATTCCGCCGGTGCTTTGATCCGCGGATTTGCCGCGAAGGCTCCCGTCAAACGATTGATAAAGCCTGCAACGAAGACGAGATCCGCGCCCTCGGAAATCGCGCCGAGGTTCGCACCCGACACCGAACCCCAATGCAGCAACGACTCGCCGGAACTGAGCGCCGCCATGCCGACCGGGCCGTTGCGCACCTGCACCAGAGTGATGTCGAGACCATACTTGCGGAAGTAACCCTGGTCCTGGGCGACGTACAGAGCCCCTTCGCGTTCGCTCGCCGAGCCGGTGGTGATCAGCACTTTTGCCACAGGGGTCGCGGCATAAATCTCGGAATAATTACCGATGATCAACGCCAGCGTAAAGATTAATCGAGCCGTCGGTAAAACTCGCATATCAAATCTCCTGGCCAATCGATTGCGTCAGCGCGAACAAAACCGCTCCCATGATCATCGGCATGGCCGGAAAAAACCGGCAACATCGCTCTCTCACTTACAGGAATCCCTCGGGTCGCTTGCCCGACTTTATCAGCGCCGCCTGCAGGTCGGTAAACGGCGCATCGAAAAGTTGCACCCGCTCCTGATAAACGCGAAAAAAGTCGGCAATGAAGTGCATGCGATCGGGAAAGCTGGCCCAGTCGTCGGCACCACTGCCGCTCAGATTATCCGGAGTGACATCAACTCGCGCGAGCACTTCTTTCAAGATTGGATTGGAGATCTGCGCCAGCGATTCGGGGAAACGGTTCGATAAATCCCGTCCTAGACGCAACACCTCGGCATTGGACAAATGCAGCGTCATCAAATGATCGGTGATAACTTGGCGGATCATCCGATTGACCAGTTCGATCAGCTCGGCGAATAGCCGGTCCAGTTCGGTTGGTCGAAGTAACAGCGTATTGACGCCAGAAACACGAGTGAAACCCGGCACTAGAATCGACAGCAAATTACGCTTCAGATCCTGGGCAGGTGCAAGGCCGGCATTGAGCGCCTCGGCGATTTCCGGTTGCAGTCGGGTTTGTTCATGAAAACCGGCGCAAAGATTGGCGAACAAAATTAATTCCGCTTTGTCTTTGCCGTTTTGCGATCGTGCCTCGTAGTATGCGCTGAAGGCTTGGGCCAAAAGCTGTTGTCCTTCCGGCGGCCCGCCAGGACGCAGCGCCGCGCAGAAAGCGCTTATTTTGTCGCGCTCAACTGAGCTGCCATCGCCAATGACAGAGAGAAAGCGGGCGAATTCGCGGCCAATTTCCTCGAAGACTTTTTTATTGCCACGGGCCACCGCGTGACCGGCACGCGCAAACGCCGCCGCAGGATTGAGCGCCTGAAGAATGGCCGCGCGAGTTAGTTTGCCGTGCACTAGAACACCAATGGCTTTGAGACGGCGCGAAACCATCTCCAGCTTGGCAGAAACTTCAGACGACAAATTGAAGCGCTCCGCAAAAGCGCGCAGCAAATCTTCTTGGCGAATGGTTTGCCCCGCCTGTTTGGAAGCCCACGTCGCAAACGTGCACCAGTTGGCCGACGACCCAATGAGTGCGGCAATGCACTGAGAGATTTCGTAGTAGCACTGTGTGATCTCGAGATTACGGACGATGGCATCGCCGTGTTGTGCGATCCGATCGATCTCCTCAACGCTGGGTGTCGTCATAAGGTCAGGTGTAATAGCCCCGCGGTCGCCGCCGTGCGTACGCGCGTGAGTTTACTGGCATGGGCGGCAGCTAACAAGATGCATCTGCAGGACAGGCGAGTTGCAGACAATCGCGTCGCCGGCCGGTGTTTCACAGTCCGCGTGCATACTCCGGCATCACGAGGGAGCGGAGCGGCGGCGGCTTCAAATCCTGGATCGACGCCTCCGAAATGAGTTTAATCGAGTTGGGTCGACGCCATCGCATCCCTTGTTACTTCGGCGCTTCATGCGCGAGCCGCTTGTACATTGTCAGTATTTCCGGGCGCCAATCGGTGTACTGTTTCACGTCTTCGAGAACCTCCTTGCCGCTAAACATCTGCTCGAAGGGGTTGCCTTCGAGAACGATGTCTTCCCAATCTTTACGGAACGTCGGGTCCTTGCCGACCTTTAATAACGCTTCCTCGACGATACTACGGATCGACTCTGGGGTTCCCGGCGGGAAGGCCATCGCCCCGCCGAGCCGGTCGGTGGAGTTGATTTTTTGAATGATATTTCTCTGCACGTCGGATTTGGCGAACTGCATGATCGACGGGACCCCATCGAAGATCGGATGCTTGATCGGCGGCAGCTCCTCGGGCAACGTCATGGCGACCAGCGCGACGACTTCACGCTTGGCAAACAATTCCGGGCGATCGGTCAACATCGACGCCGCATCGTTAACGCGCCCCTGAATTTCACCCTGTTCCAGAGCGACGTAGAGCTGCAACGTATCGTAGCCCAACACCCAGCGAACTTTCAGGCCTAGAATGTCGGCGATCAGCCGGGAGTAGAGATAACTGCGGTTGCCGACGCCCTGGGCGCCCAGCGTAACTTCGCGCTTTCTCAGTTCATCCAAATTTTTGATACCCGCGCGTTGATGCATGAACAATGCATTGCGCTGTTTGCCGGTGCTCGGGGCGCCGATATAGACAAAGGTACGCGGATCGTAAGTAGCGCCGGGAGCGCCGAAATAAGGCGCTTCCAGATACGATGAGATCACCATCGACAAGAAGCTGCCGTCGGTAGGTCCCTTGCTGAGCGCCAGCATCGCTGGAATGCCCTGCCCGCCGGTTTTGTTTTGAATCAGAAAGACCGGATTGCCGGGCGTATATTTGGTCAAATATTTGGCCAGCGTGCGCGCAATGCGGTCCTGCCTGCCGCCCGCTGGGGCACCGACCTGCAAGGTAACCGTTTTGCCCTGGAAGTAAGCCGGTTGCGCCGCGACGGCGGGCCATCGAAAAATCATCAACGCAAAAATTGATACAACGACGATATGCGCGATTTTCATAATGTCTGCTCCTAAATTGAATGACTCTGTGCATCTGCTTTAGTCGACCGGAAGGCAGCTCTTCCGTTCGTCATTCCAGTCAAGCCGGAATCCAGGTTTTCTTCGACCTTTCAACGAAACCGAATATGGATGCCGGCCTTCGCCGGCATGACAAATCCCTCTCTTCACTTGAAATCGAGAGATTTCAGCCCCTTCCGAAAGAACCTTAACCTTTACGCATCCGACTGTAAGTCGAATCTGAACCGATTCTCGATTTACCGCAATACTTAATCGCGCCCAACTATCTTACTTCCGCATTAATCACCGCGATGGATTTCCCTTTTATGAGTTTTTCGAGTAAGCGATGAACCAACTGAAGGCTTCGTTCAAACTTCACAGGTTCAGTGGTTCAAGTTCGTATCCAACGAGAGATAGGAGGACAGCCATGGAGACGACTGGAGACACCATCTACGAATGGGACAAGAATCCGCGTATGCCGATGCCGGCGCCGCCGCCGGGGAGTTGCGACTGCCAGTTCCACATCTATGGCAACCCCGAGCAGTTTCCGCCGCGAGCCCATGCTCCTTATCCGCCGATCGAAAGCGCTACGTTCAGCGAAGCGCAACGCATGCACAAGGCGATCGGCTTCAGCCGCGGTGTCATCGTCCATAGCGCGATCTACGGCAGTGATCATCGCCTGTTGCTGCATGCCCTCGAAGGCTTGAACGATCGCGACCGTTATCGCGGCATCGGTATTGTCGACGATCGTGTTTCCGACAACGAATTGGAACGGCTGCACGCGGCCGGCGTGCGCGGCGCGCGCTTTAATTTTGTTCGCTTCTTCGCTATGGAGCAGCGCGAGGCCGAAGTCCGGCGCTCGCTGGCGCGCATCAAGGAACTCGGCTGGCACGCCCGGCTGCATGTCAACGGCGACGACCTGCTGGACAACTCAACCCTGCTTCGTTCGATCAAAGACATTCCGATGGTGATCGACCACTTCGGCCATGTCGGTTTCGACGGCGGCCTCGACCGGCCGGTGATCCGTTGGGTGCTCGATTCGCTCAAGCTCGACAACTGGTGGGTGATGGTCTCCAACGGCAACCGCGATTCCAAGATGGATGCGGGCTGGGACGACGCCCTGCCCTACGGCAAGGCCTTCATCGAAGCGGCCCCCGATCGCATTACATGGGGCACCGACTGGCCTCACCCGCAGTGGAAAAAGCGCATGATGAACGACGCCGAGGAAGTTGAGCTGCTCTACCGCTACGTCGACGGCGACGCGGCGTTGCTGCAAAAAATTTTAGTCGACAACCCGGCGCGGCTGCACGGGTTTACGAAGTAATGCTGAAAAAGTATCTCGAATTTCCGACTCCTGGGTTTCGGCTAAAAATTGTAAAACCTCGCCGCGTTGCCACGCAGGATCGCCTGCTTGGCGCTCGCGCTAAGCTCCTTGCGCTCGCGCACTTCGCTAATTTCCTTTCTGACCGTGTGCAGGTTCACTTCGTGTGGGAAGTCCGAAGAGAACATGAACGCCTGCTCGCCCGCCACTTTGACCGCGTAGGGCAGATCGCTTTCGCCGCCTTCGATACCCACCACCAAGCGGCCGGCGCGAACCAGTCCGAAGATGTACTCGGACACCGTCTGTCCCTCCGGTAATTGTAGCAGCTCGCCGCGCGGATTGACTGGCGTGCCAGCCTCATAAGACCGCGACAGCCGTTCGAGGGCCATCAGAAACCATAATGGACCGCCTTCGAGAAAAGCGACCCGCAGGCCAGGGAAGCGGTCGAACAGATTGTTGAGCACCATCTCAGCCAACGCGATAGCCAACGACATTGGATGGCCGATGGCGTTGGCGCCGGTGGAAACGTTCATGGTTTCCATGCCCAAATCCCAATGACCGCCGCCATGAACGACAACGGGAATACCCAAACGTGCCGCTTCGCCGTACACCGGCCAATAAGGCTTGGCGCCGAGATTCAAATGAACGCCGGTAGCCGGGAACAGCACAGCGGCCATGCCTATATCATGCGCGTGCTGCAATTCCGCCAACGCCGCCTCGGCATCATGCATCGGAATCAAGGCGACGCCTTTGAAGCGCGGGTCGCGTCGCAGATAGGTCTCGGCCAGCCAGTCGTTGTAGGCTCGCGACGCACCGGCGGCGTAGTCGCGGTCGACGATCCGGCCGATGCGCTGGCCGGCGGTGGGGAAAAGTACCGCGTGATCGATCTCGGCCTCCTCCATGAATTTGATCCAGCCCTCCGGCCCGGGGTTCACAAATCGCCCCTCGGCATTGGTCGCGAAGGCGCCGGGCGGCGTGCGCGTCAAAGAATATTGAATATGACTGTTGAGCGGAAACACGCCGCTGCGCAGGCGCGCGCCGGCGGCGCTATAGGGAAAGTGACGCGCGATGCCGTCACTGTCTTCGAAAATATGACCGTCCCCGTCGATAATTTGCTGTGACATGGAACCTCCCTGTCTTGAGCCGATCTTGGTGTGGCACGATGAATATTACGTCGAGATCCGCGTGTTGCGATCGCCTCTGCCTGATAACACCTGCGGATGAAAGTTGTCAAATTTAGTGACAATTAATTCCGATTGCCCGCGCCCGGCGGACGCGCTATGTTCCGAGCAAATCTCTATCCAGGAGGATTGACCATGGCCGATACCAGACCCAACTATTCGACGCCGAGCGCGGTTCGCTCGGTGACATCTTATCCCGCCCGCCGCGGCTTCAAACAGGGACCGGTCGATCCTTCGCTCGATTACGTCATCGGCGTAGAAGACTCCATCGACATTCATTGCCATGCCCACGAGGGACAACAAGACGCTCTCGGCGTCGCCAAGCTCGCCTCGAAAAGCCACATGGCCGGCATCCTTTACAAAACCATAGTTGGCCGCAAAGACTCGGCGGTGACGGTCGCAGGTATCCGCAAATCACTCGAGTCGTGGTGCGCGGAAAAGGGCCACACCCCGGTACATCTCTGGGCCGGGGCCTCCGTCACCCAAGGATTTTTGTCGAAGATCGAGCCCGCGTGGTCGGAAAACAACTTAAAAGCCGGCGTCAAAGGACTGTGGATGCCCAACAACACATCCGCCAATACGCTCAACATAGTCGGTGGCAAACCCAGCGCATGGGACAAAAGCGCCGATCCGAAAGCGCACACCGAACCGCTGTCGTGGGAAGACTCGCTCAAGTACGGCCATTATCTGCTCGATGAAAAAGGCCGTTTGTTGCCGGAGATCGAAGAGATCTTTCGCATGGCTCAAGATCACGATGCCGCGGTCTTCTTCGGCCATCCGACCAAACCGGAGTTCCGTGCCATGGCGGAATATTGCCAAAAGATCGGTTTTAAGCGCGGCGTAGTCGACCACCCATTTAGCCCGTTCGTCAGTCTGACCATCGAGGAAATGAAAGAAGCCGGCACGGCCGGCCTGTGGCTGAACTTTACCTACGACGAGTTGTCGCCGCTCCTCGGCATCGATCCGGGCAACATGTACAAAGCCATCCGCACCGTCGGCCCCGAGCGTTGCACGCTGTCATCCGACGCCGGCGAACCGTTGTTCCCCAACTCGGTCGAATCGTTGCGGCTCTTGCGCGGCCATATGTCGGCTTTCGGTTGCACCGACGAGGAAATCTACACGATGTGCACGGTGAATCCGGCGTTCATTGTTGGACTGGAAGTGCCAAGACAACAGCAAGCGCACTAGGCAGGCAGCAAGGCATCGAGGTTCACGTTAAATGCCATTCCACGAAGGCACGAAGGACACGGAGCTTTGCGGCATACTCCGAACTTCGTGAACTTGGTGCTTTCGTGGTGAATGGAGTTCTCCCGACTTCGGTTACGATTTACGCGCTGCCGCTCTCGACATCGTGAGTCTCGCAGTATTCGACCACTTCTTCCAACTCATCGACCGGCCTGCCGGGCACGGACTCGTACCACTGCCGGCAGCCGCATTCGGCTTCGAAGTAATCTCTTCTGATCGGTGGCTTTTCCATAGGAAATTTTTATAGCACTGTTCACGATTCGTCGACAAATGTCATCGTCGACTTTGATTTCCGGCCGATTCACGATATATCCGGCGTGGTATGGACTACGGTATTTTCGACCACCTGGATCGCAACGCACTTCCTTTAAATGAATATTACGAAGCGCGGCTCAAGTTAATCGAAGCCTACGAGCGCGCCGGTTTCTACGCCTACCATGTCGCCGAGCATCACTCGACGCCCATCGGCATGGCACCGTCACCTAGCGTCTTTCTCTCAGCCATCGCGCAGCGGACCAAGACTCTGCGCTTCGGCCCAATGGTTTACGCCCTGCCCTTGCACCATCCGCTGCGCTTGATCGAAGAGATCTGCATGGTCGATCAATTGAGCGGCGGGCGCTTGGAGATCGGCTTCGGCCGCGGTTCGTCCCCGACCGAGAACGCCCTTTACGGCCAAGATCCAGCGCTGGCCCAGGATATGTACACCGAGGGACGCGAGCTGATCTTGCAAGGACTGACGCACAAGACGCTTACCTACCAGGGCAAACATTACAAATTCAAAGACGTGCCGATGGAAATCGAGCCGCTGCAAAAGCCCCATCCGCCAATGTGGTACGGCGTCCATTCCGTCGAGGCCGCCGAGCGCGCTGCGAAACAAAATCTAAACATGATCAGCCTCGATTCGGCCAAGGACACACGCAGCTTCAATGACAAGTTCCGCGAAACCTGGCGCGCGCTGCACGGCGACAAGCCTACGCCCAAGCTCGGCTTGAGCCGCTTTGTCGTCATCGCCGAAACCGATCAGGAAGCGCTGACTATCGCGCGCCGCGCCTATCCGGTGTGGCATCGCAATTTTTACTTCTTGGCTCATTTGAGCGGCCGCATGCCGGCCCATCCGCGCTCGCCCGAGTTCGATACAATGATGGAGCTTGGCCAGGCGGTAGCCGGGAGCGCACGAACCGTCCATCAGTTTTTACAGTGCCAAGTCGATGAGTCCCGGGCAAATTATCTCGTCGGCCAGTTCGCTTTCGGCGATCTCAGCCTCGCCGAATCGCTGCGCACAGTGGCATTGTTCAAGAATGAAGTCATGACGAAGTTAACAGGACACGTCTAGCAGTTACGAATTACCGACTGTTTCACCGCGTTCGCGAGACAAACTCGTTTCAAAGAGTGGTGGCTAAAACGCGATCTGGAGTTATTTAGGAGGAAACTATCATGGAAAAAATCGGCTTTGTCGGCACCGGTGCAATGGGCTCTGCTTTGTTGTCGCGTTTGAAACTCGCCAACGTTTCGGCGGTGAGCTTTGACATCGCGCCCAAAGCGCAAGAGGCCGCGCGCGCCGAGGGCGCGCAGACGTTAAACTCGGCCAAGGAAGTTGCGCAGGCTTGCACCATCATCGACGTCGTTGTTCGCACTGACCAGGATGTGCTCGACTGCATGCTCGGAGAGAACGGCGTCGTCGAAGGCGCCGCGCCGGGCGCACTGGTATTGTTGCACAGCACGATCCGCCCGACCACGACCAAAAAAGTTGCCCTAGCCGCCGCCGATAAACGAGTCAACGTCATTGACGCCTGCATGACCGCTGTTCCCAACGTCGTAAGACAGGGTGGATTGACGTTTCTCGTCGGCGGCCAAAAGGCCTTCTTCGACCGCGCCAAGCCACATCTCATGAATATGGCCAAGGACGCCGTACACATGGGGCCGCTCGGTTGCGGCAACGTCACCAAACTTTTTAAAAATATGGTTACTGCCTCGGAAGCGCTGGTCGTCTACGAAGCGCTGCAAATCGCCAAGGCCGCGGGCATCAGCTACAAAGCCGCCCTCGATCTGATGCAAAAAACCCGATCGTCGCATATCCTCGACCGTTGGGATACCCGTTATCAACTCTCCGGCAATGAGATGACTTTCAATCCTGGAACCAACCTTTATGATAAGGATCTGCCCCTAGCCGCCGAAGTCGGCAAGACCCTCGGCGCTGAAATTCCCGTCGTCGAGGCGCTAGCGGCCCTGGGAATTAAGTTGAATGGCGGCAAAGTAAGCATCTGAAACAAGGCGGAAGGATGAAGGGTGACAAAATAGTTCAGATTAGTAAATTTATCCTTCCGCCTTCATCCTTCATCCTTACCTTTATGAATTCCCGAACCTACCAGGGTCACGGCGTCGAGCTCGACGCCGAAGAAGTTGCCGCCGGTCAATGGGTAGCGCGCGCCACCATTGTGATCGACGACGGCGACCGCCCTAAGCGCATTCCGATTTATGGCCGGCGTCGCGCCACCTTCGAAAACCGAGAACAAGCCGACTCCTACG
Source organism: Binatia bacterium (assembly GCA_035693605.1). GTDB lineage: Bacteria > Desulfobacterota > Binatia > UBA9968 > UBA9968 > DP-20. Next base: position 4,662 of record DASSGE010000784.1, on the reverse strand, counting down.
GATTCGAACTGGCAAAACTTTGGATCGACGGCAAAGTATCGGGCTCCAACGGCCATGGGTTACCAGACTGAGGAGAAATTATGGACATCGCCACCGCGCAGAAATTCTTGCAAGAAAATCATCGCGCCTGCATTGCCGTCAGACAAAAAGATGGCCTGCCGCAAATGACCCTGGTGACGCCCGGCATCGATGCCGAAGGGCGCGTCATTATTACCTCGCGGGGCACGACGTATAAAGTCAAACACCTGCGCCGCGACCCGCGCGTTTCCATGCTGGTATTCGGCGAACAGTACAGCGGTTCGAAGTTCGTGCAGATTCACGGCAAGGTCGAGGTCGTCGACCTGCCGCAAGCGATGGACGGGTTGATTTACTGGTATAAGACGGTCAGAGGCGAGCACAAAAACTGGGACGACTACAAAAAACAAATGGCCGACGAAAAACGCGTCTTGATCCGCATCAACGTCGAAAAAGTCGGCCCGCAGAGCGTCAAGCGGATCTAATGGGTCGAGACGGATTGGCCGCCAGAAACCCCAACTCCCTTTGCGTTCTTTGCGGCTATCAACCTAATCCGAAGCAGCCAGCCGGCCGCGATCATGCGGCAACTCTAAATGGCTCATGTCCGGCCCGAGCGGCACGATACCCGTTGGATTGACGTTGCGCTGGTTGTAGTAGCCCGCTTTGGTTTTCTGCAGATCGAACGTCTCTTTGATTCCCGGCCACTGGTACAGCTCGCGCAAGTAATTCACTAGATTCGGATAATCTTGCACCCGCTTCCAGTTGCATTTGAAGTGGCCGTGGTAGACCGGATCGAAGCGCAGCAGGGTTGGAAACGCGCGCCAGTCGGCCTCGGTGATGCGGTCCCCAGCCAGACAGCGCCGCTCGCTCAACCATTGCTCCATGTGGTCTAGACAGATAAACACTTTCTTCACCGCTTCATCGTAAGCTTCCTGACTGCGCGCGAATCCGGCGCGATAGACGCCGTTGTTGAAATGGCTGTAGACCAAGTCATTGATCTTATCGATCTCGCCGCGCAGTGCTTCCGGATAATAATCGTAACTGACACTGGTATGATTGCCAAACCCGCTGTTGAACATGCGGATAATTTCGGAAGACTCGTTATTCACGATGGTTCGCCGCTCGCGATCCCACAGTGTCGGCACGGTGACCTTGCCGGTGTAGTTGGCGTCGGCCGCGGCATAAATTTGATGCAGGCGAAACACGCCGTCATATTCCGGCTCAAAATCGTCGATCGGATTGGAATAAGCCCAACCTGCCGTCTTCGGCTTGTCGGCCAATGACATCGAGACGACGCTTTCCAACTGCTTCAACTTGCGAAAAATAATCGACCGATGCGCCCATGGGCAGTTATAGGAGACAAAAAGATGATATCGACCGGGCTCGGCCTTGAATCCGCCGCTTCCGGAAGGTCCGGCGCTGCCATCCGGAGTCACCCAACTACGAAACTGCGAGTCCGCCCGCACGAACGCGCCGCGGACATCGGCGCTGATCCGATCGTCATCGATCCATTTGCCGTTCATCATATGGCCCATAATGTCGTCCTCCCCAATCCAACGGTGCCGCTCCCGACTGATTACTCCGGCGCGCGCGCTTCGGTCAACGGCGCAAAATATTCTGGCCACCATGACCCGCCATGCAGCACCACCGGCTTGATATCGCCAAGTCTTTGGCCGCGCTTCAAGCATTCGTTCTCGTAAATTTCCCAAGCCGGAGGGGCGCTGGAGGACAACGCCTGCACTTCCAGTCTGGCCAACTGTCCGAGGCGCAGCGCGTGATCGTAGTAAGGATTTTCTGCCAAAACGGCTTCGACGCCAGCCCGCACCATTGCCAACTTTTCGGTCGTCAGCTCGCCATTTCGCCCCTGCAGGTAAAGCCGGTAGCTGCGCTGCGGCCTTTCGACCGGCACGAGCATGGCAAACCGCGGCGCCAGGGCTTGCGCCGCAAACGCGCTCTCGAGGGCGCGACGCACCTGGGCTTCACTGAGTTTCTCGCCGATACGATCGCAGACTCCGTCGCCCCGGCCGACAAAACGCAGCAACGGGCATTGATTCTCGAAGCCGGCGACCTCGACGACATCGCCGGTTCGGTACCGATACAAGCCGCCGCCGGTGGTTATGACCATCTGATAAGCATGGCAACGCTCAAGCTCGTGAGCCAATCTGAGATCGCCGCGGGCATCGACGAATTCGAAGAAATGGGAACGCAAAGCCAAGGCCGCGCCCAGGCGGCGCGCCAACGGCAATGAAACAAAACCTTCGGTGGACAGAAGCCCCTTGGGCTGAATCGTCACGTGGGGCAACAGCGTCATGAGCTCAGAACAATATCCCGCCGAAGCGCCGTCGGCCCAGCAACTGATCAGCGCCAGTCGCGGCCAGATACGTTTGAGCTTCAGCGCAATGGACTGATTGGCATCGAGAATCCTTGCCACGTCGTCGGCCCGCTGCGTTGCCGGTCGCAACCGCGCGTATGGCTGTATCGCGCGCAAGTCCCTGGGCAATTCTTCGGCGCGCCGTTCGATCTGCCCCAGCAGCGCGGTCAGAAATGTCGGGCTCCATATCGAGATCAACGTCAGGTCGGCCGCCCCTAGTAAATGCAGCAATGTACGATAACGAAATTGGTCGAGATCCTCGGTCTTAGCCACTGCGGGCGGCACGGCGAGCAGATATCGAATCGCCCAACGTTCAAGCTTTCCCAGATACTCCGTATCATCGGCAAATCCAATGGCTATGCCGCCGCGACTTTTCCGCTTAATACCCGACGCCGGAGAAATCGACCAATACGCGCGTCCCTGACGTACAGCCGGATAGGCGTGCAGCAGATCGCCAAGCCAGGCTTTGATGCCACGCTGAAACTGCTCACGCAAACTCGCCGTGTACGGAATGAGTTTGACGGCACCGCTGCTGCCACTGGTCGGTTCGAGTAAATGAATCGGCTCACCGGTTAGCACGTGCTCTTCGCCCGCGCCAATCCGCTCGATGTCTTCGCTAATAGCCTCATAATCGCAAAGTGGAACGCAGCGCTGAAATTGCGCCGCCGAACGAATGCCCGCGAAACCATGGTTTCGGCCAAACTCGCTCGTCGCATTTACCGTGAGAATTTCCCGCAGAACTGCGTATTGGCTGAACTCGACGCGCTGGGTCGCGCGGCAAAACCTCGCCAGCTCGAGACGGCATTGCCACATCCATGCGGTGTTGAGCCAATAAGCTAGATTCATCCGAGCGCAACCTGAATCGCCTGGATGCGCCGCAGCGGGCGCGCCGCGGCGACGGAAAAGTTTTCGCGCGTCAGAGGCGCGATGCAGCACAACTCGTCGCCGCGCTCGTGGCCGGGATTTTTCTCGACGAAGAAGCGTACCTCGGGATCGCGCAATCGCCCGCCGGTGACCGCGGCGACATCACGGCGCAGCCGGCAGGCGGTCGCGTCCGCGCGGATAATTCCCGTGGACGGATCATACGTCTGAGGATACTTATGCCGGCCGAGCGCATCGATCATCGCCTGGGCCCAGGACGGCGTAACCGTTGCGCGGCGCGGATAGTACTCGCGAAAAAATAACGGCAAATAGCGGAAGGTTTTATACCCTTTGCTGATCAAAAACCAATAAAGCGAACCGTGCGGATAGCGATCGATCAACTCGATCGCCAGCTCGCCCCAAGCTTGCGCCAACAGACTCTGGCCCCAGCATCGGCGCTCGACGATCGTGTCACCGGAGAACAAAGCGTGCATTGGCGTGCCATCGACGACGAACTCCAGAATCATCTGGGTCGAAAAACCGCAGATGGCGTGAGAATCGCGCTCGCGCAGGAGGATCACCCACTGCTTTTCGTTCAAATCGGACTCGAAAGCCGCGCGATTCATGCCGGCGTAGTACCGGTCCATCAACGCGAACATGCGATCCCGTTCTCGCCGGTCTAAAGCGGCCGCGGCAACGATTTGCGTCTCAAGCTTCATGCCCTGGCATACTCCCGCGATCACAAACAACCCAATTCCAGATATGGCGTTCGCCCATCGATCTGGCGCCGCAGCGCTACGCCATCATCCCAGTACACCAAATAACAGCGCGTCAGATAGGCCTCGGTCTGGAAATGCTTGACCACGTCGAGTAAAGGATCGCTTTCATGCATTCCCACCAACAGATGAGACCAGCCGCGTCCAACCGAGCGCGCCAGCGCCGCCTCCAACAGCGCGGCGAAGATGTTTCGGTCGTTCCCAGCCACGACCGGAAGCGCGGTCGTCAAGAATCGCAGGGATTCACCAGGTTTCGGCAACTTGGGGGAACCTCGGAGCGCTGCCCAACCGTTGTACAGAGGCGCGGACAAAGCCAAAGCCGGACCATACGCCTCGACAACGATTTGGCGAAACGACGATTGATCCCAACAGCCCAAGCTTCCGATAATCTCGCCGCCGCGACATGCCAAGAGTATATCCTCGGCTAGAAGGCCGCGGAACGTCGCCGCATCCTGGAACCAGTCGGTCTGCCGATGACAAGGAAAAAACTGCCGCGCCGGTCCGATGCGATCGAGGAACGCGCCAAGCTGCGGCAAATCGTCCGCTGTTGCGCCGCGGATTGCGACGCCCGGCGGCAGGTTTGAAGCCGCCGCCCGGCGCCTCAGTGCAATCGCGCCGGTGTGATAGCTGCCGAAATAA
>DASSGE010000783.1:0-5472 GCA_035693605.1 Binatia bacterium | reverse complement strand
GTCCGCGGCATGCATGACCGCGTAGTTCATGAACGTACCGGTTTGCACCTGGCCATCTTCGCTGTAAAGCATTTGTTCGCGCTGTGCTTCGCCGAGACCTTGAGCGACCCCGCCGTGGATCTGTCCTTCGACGATCATCGGGTTGATGACCACGCCGCAGTCGTCGACCATAACGAGTTTTTCCAACTTGAACTTACCGGTGTCACGGTCGATGCTGACCAGCGCGATGTGGGTACCGAAGCCCCAGGCCTCGCGTTTCGGATCGAAGAAGCAGGTTTCTTGCAGACCGATCTCCATCCCTTTCGGTAGCCGGCCGCTGTAGGCGGCGGCGGCGACTTGGCGCCAGCTTACTTTCTTGTCGGGCACACCTTTGACGGCGAAGCCGCCGTCGGCCTGAACAATGTCCTCGGGCGCTGCTTCAACTAAATGCGCGGCGATGCGTCGGCCTTTATCGATGACGCGCTCGGCCGCGGTGGCAAGCGCGCCGCCGCCGACCACCGCGCTGCGACTGCCGAAAGTGCCGGTGCCTTGTTGGCTCACATGGGTGTCGCCATGCAGCACGGTGACGTGATCCATGCTGGTCTGCATGAGACTCGCGGCGATTTGCGCCCAGGAAGTTTCATGACCTTGGCCATGGGAACTCGAGCCGGTGAGCACAGTGATTTCGCCCGTGCGCTCCACCCGCACACTGCCGCTCTCAAAGCCAGCGCCGCCGCTCGGCTCGACAAATGTCGAGAAACCGACGCCGACCAGTTCGCCGTTCTTGCGCCGGGCATCGCGCTGGCGCAACAGCTCTTCGTAGTTGGAAAGCTTGAGCGCTTCGGCGAGCGGCTTTTCGTAATCGCCGGAATCGTACTCTACGCCGGTGCCGGTGGTGTAGGGGAATTGCTCGGGCTGAATAAAGTTCTTGCGGCGGATTTCCAAGCGGTCCATGCCAAGCACGTCGGCGGCTTTGTCGAGCAATCGTTCGATGTTCAACACCGATTCGGGCCGGCCGGCGCCGCGATAGGGGCCGGTGGGGCATGTGTTGGTGAATACGCTGATGATCTCGACGCGGCAATCTTTGATCTGATAGCTGCCGCAGGCCATGCCCATCATGCGCTGCGGCGGGCCGGCGGTGCTCGAGTGCAGATAGGCGCCGAGGTTGGCAACGACTTTAACTTTCAACCCTAATATCTTGCCGTCTTTTTTCAGCGCCATTTCTGAAGTCATCGCTTGATCGCGCCCTTGGATCGTCGTCAAGAAGTCTTCACTGCGTGTGGCCACCCATTTGATCGGTTTGCGCAGCTTGAGCGCGAGATGGCAGGCGACGATATCTTCGCGGTAGACCGGACCCTTGCTGCCGAAGCCGCCGCCGACATCGGGTGCGATCAAATGTATTCGATGCTCGGGAAACCCGGTCACACTGGAGATCTCCGCGCGGGCGCGATGCGGCCCTTGAGTCGACAGCCAAACAGTCAAATTTTTGCCGAATGGATCGGGGTTGGCGACGATACCGCGCGGCTCCATCGCCAGCGCCACTTGGCGCGGGCTGGCAATATGCATGGTGAAAACATGGTCGGCGGCGGCAAACGCTTTGTCGACGTCGCCGCCGTTCTTGGTCAAGGTGTAACAAATGTTGCTGTCGAGGTCCTCATGCGCCAGCGGCGCGCCGGGTTTGAGCGCCTCTTCGGCGTTCGACACGCCGGCGAGCGCCTCGTAGTCAACGACGATCTCATGCGCGGCATCTTCAGCTTGCGCGCGCGTCTTGGCGACTACAGCTGCCACTGGCACGCCGACACAGTGCACCGCACCGCGCGCGAGCACCGGATGTGCGGGAATTTTCATATTCGGCAGCACCTGGGACGGCGCGAGATTCAACTTCGGATCGAGATCGTTGCCGGTAACGATCAGCGCGACGCCGGGCATGGTTTTGGCTTTGCTGGTGTCGATCGAAACAATTTTCGCGTGCGGGTAGGGACTGCGTTGAAATGCCAGATAAAGCATCCCCGGCAGATGAATATCGTCGGTGTAGCAGCCTTTGCCCGTGATCAGCGGCGGATCCTCGACTCGCTTGGGCGAAGCGCCGATAAGTCCAGTGGTTTGGTGTTCGGTGGTCATGGTTAACCTCTTAAAATCATGAGCTTGGGCCGTGATCGTGTTGGTTCAAGATTGTCGGAACTTAAGTTCTTCCGAACACGAGCAACGATCACGAATACGGCTTTTAGTTCTTTGCTCTTTCCACTGCGGCTTCGATCGCCTTGCGCGCGTAAACCGTGGCGACATGGCGCTTGTACTCGGCGCCGGCGTAGGAATCTTCCACCGGATCGGTTTCTTCGGCGGCTTTGGCGGCCGCGGCCGCGATCGTCTGTGTCGTCAGCGGTTTGCCTTGCAGCTCCAATTCCGTTGCGATGGCGCGGATCGGACCACTGCCCAAGCCACCGATCGCTATCCGCGATCCTGTACACGTGCCGGAGGCTCGTCGCGTGACCACCGCCGCCGCGCTGACGACGACATAGCCGGAGGCCGGGTGCGGCAGCTTGACGTAAGCGCTGCCTGTTGCCGCGGCTGGAATCGGTACGCGGATTTCAGTGAGAATTTCATGGGCGTTCAATGCCGTGGTATAAAAGTCAGTGAAAAAATCGTCGACGCTGATTGTGCGCGTGCCGGATGCGGATTGGGCGAGGAAACTGGCGTTGAGCGCGGTCAAGACGACTGGAAAATCCGCCGCCGGGTCGGCGTGGGCGACGCTGCCGCCGATGGTGCCGCGGTTGCGCACCTGGACATCGCCGATCACTGCAGCGGCTTCGGCCAGAGCAGGAACATGTTTGCGCACGAGTTCAGATGCGCCGACATCGGCGTGCACGGTCAGGGCGCCGATCACGAGATGGTTGTCATTGACGGTTACGCCGCGCAGCCCCGGCACGGTGGCCAAGTCGATCAGAGTTCGCGGTGCTTGCAACCTGAGCTTCATCGCTGGAATCAAGCTATGGCCGCCGGCGAGCAGTTTGCCGTCCTCCCCGTGCTGCGCCATCAGCTGCAACGCTTCTTCGACCGAGCGGGCCGCGACATAGCCAAAGTTAGCGGGAAACATGGAAGCCTCCCTTCGGGAGTAGGCGTGAGGCCCTTCGGCTACGCTCAGGACAGGCGCGAGGCTTGAGGCTTGAGTTCGGGGTACAGCAACATTTCATCACTTCGCTCCTCCCTGCATTTTTTCTGCGGCCCATTTGATCGACTCGACGATGTTGACGTAGCCGGTGCACCGGCACAGGTTGCCTTCGAGGGCGTGTTTGATCTCGTCGTCGTTTGGATTCGGATTGGTTTCGAGCAAATGCACCGCGGTCATGATCATGCCGGGCGTGCAGTAGCCGCATTGCAAGCCATGCTTCTCGCGGAACCCCTCCTGCACCGGATGAAAGTTGTCGCCGTCGGCCAAACCTTCGATGGTTTTGACCTCAGCGCCATTAGCTTGCACCGCCAATACGGTGCAGGATTTCACCGCACGGCCATTTAAATGCACCGTGCAAGCGCCGCACTGGCTGGTGTCGCAGCCGACATGGGTGCCGGTTAAATTGAGATGCTCGCGTAAGAAATAAACCAGCAGCGTGCGCGGCTCGACCAGGGCGTCCTGTTTGACGCCGTTGACCGTAATCGAAACCGGTAGCGCTGCGAACTGGGCCTCAGCAGCCATGCTTGTTGTTCCTCCGTTGGAATATTGATGAACTGATTTCTAACCAGGCTCTGCATGCAGAGAAATTCAATCACTCATATACCGAGATCGGTAGCGGCTCAAGAGCAGGCGTTCGCGTTGGAGAGCGGGACCATCGACGTATTCATCCACCGCGCTTATGCGGCCGGAGGTGAAGTCGTGGCGACGGCGCAAGCGAATTCGGGAATATCTCCCGCCAAGACGCAAACACCACAACGGCGAGAATAAAATCCCGAACGTGGCGTGTTTGCGTGACAAATTTCCGAATTGGAAACAACGCAAAGACGAATCGCTAGAGGGAATGGCCCGCCCTTTTGCTCTATTGTTTCTCGTTTGACTGCAGGGCATCAAGCGCTTGTTGGACAAGTTTGCGGCGCAGTTCTTTTTCATCCTTCAGCGGCAGCTTGGCATCGCCGGTGACATGGACGATGCCGGTGCCTAAAACGACGCGGTTAGAACCGACCATTTTGGCGATCGGTCGCGCCGAGGTGATTTGCACGACGGGGATACCGGCTTTCTCGAGTTCGGTGGTGATCGCAGCGCCGCTGCGAGTGCTGGTGCCTCAAGTCGAGGTGAGGATCACCGCGTCGACACCGTCGCGTTTGATCTTCTGTGCCATCTCCCGTCCCAAGCGGCGCGTGTTGGACAGCGGATTGGAACGGCCGCAGGTGGAGAGAAACTCCTCGTGCAGTTTGCCGATCACGCCGCTTTTTTCCAGCTCGCGCAGAGCGTCGAGCGGCACCAAACGGTCGGGATCGTCCTGGACAAACCTGGTGTCGTAACCGCCGTGCGAGACTTCGTAGTCTTCACTGCGTAAATCATCGCTGCCCGCGATATTGTAAGCACCCCAGCGCGTCGCGGCGGTGCCCTCGATCTTGTCGGGATTGCCTTTGGGCACCAAGCCGCCGTCGGTGATGATCATCAGCTTGGCTTTGGACATGTCTTGGATCCGCGCCGGCATCGGTACCGGGGCGAACGAGGTCGGTAACATTTCCGATTCGAACTTTTCGCCTTTCAATTTGGCGACGAGCATATCGACCATGCGCGTGGCGGCGGTTTTTTCGACCAGCTGATCGCGCAACAGGCCGCGGCTGATATAGCCTTCCTCAGCGGGTAAACCGATCGGTTGTTTAACCGATAGTTTCTTGCCGAGCTTTGCCATGTGCTCAATGACATCGCGCATCTTGGTGATGTTGGTTCCCGAATCCACGATGTGGAGCGTTTCGCGGTATAGATCGACGCCGGGGTTTTCCACATGCATCGCCGTGATTGCCGGAATGGCCAACTCCGACTGCACCGCTGTGCAGAGCGCGCCGGCAGCCATGCCGTAGCGCCCGGCATCGAAGCAGGGCCCGGCGGCAAACAGATCCGCACCCGTGGCGCGAATTTTCTCTAGTACTGCCGCGGTGACTTGGTCTTGATGCTCGACGGCGTAATTATCGCCGCAGACTATGGTCAGCGTCACCGACGCTGCGTCACCCATAAGCTGTTCGAATAGTTTCGCCGGCCCCAAAGCGCCGTCGCGAAATTCCAATGGCGCACCGGCATGTTCTTCCGCACCAATGCCGCCGAAAAATTGATTGACATAGTAAACGATCTTCATGCGCAACTCCTAGGCATAAGCAACAGGCAATAGGCAATAGTAAGAACAAATTCTCCGGAGCTCTTACTAATGCCTGTTGCCTTCTTCAATACACCAACGATCTCATCCTCGACGCGCCCTGTTGATTGGTGACGCCGATGATGTTGTTGGCGTCGATGGTCATGGGGCCGGTGAGCAGCTC
>DASSGE010000782.1:0-4891 GCA_035693605.1 Binatia bacterium | reverse complement strand
GACGTCTCGATCGCCGATGGCTTGCGTCGCTTGCTTCGCGGCCGCGATCTGATGATTTTCTACAAAGAGTCCGCGAAAGGCGCTCAGCTACCAGTTCTAACGGAAGTGCATGTCTTCGATGCGTTTGGGGCCCAGTCTGATCGACTATTCCAGTTTGCCTCTTCAGCTGAATCGTCCTCGAATTCGCGTAGCCATCGAGTTGGGCAAAGCGGGCGCAAGATTCTCGACGCTCGGTTGGTAGGGTTGGCTAAACAAATGCTGGAATCAAAAGACAGCCAACAGAAAATCGACGCCGCCAAGGCCCTCGCCAAAACCGGTGATAGCGAAGCCATCGACGTTCTCGGCCGAGCATTGGCTCACGATAACGACCCGTCGGTCCGTGAAGCGATCGCCGACGCCTTAGGCAAGAGCTGGAATGAAGCGGCGGTCGCCCCGCTGGCGCAATCGCTGACTGACGATCGCAGCGCCGCAGTAAGGGCGGCGGCCGCCGCAGCGCTTGGCACCACCTGGAGTGAAGGCGCAGTTAATCCGCTGCTCCAAGCGTTGGCAAACGATCGTGATGCGCTCGTGCGCGAGCAGGCGGCGCGCGCGTTGGGCAGCACGGCAGGCGAAGAAGCGGTAGCCGTATTGGCTCAAACCTTAGCGCAAGATCCGCGCTGGTTCGTGCGCGAGGCCGCCGCTATCGCGATTGGTTCGATCGGCGGTAACGATGCGCGCGATGCTTTGGTTCGCGCAGCGGAAACGGACAGCGATCCGTGGGTTAAAGAAGCCGGTCTAATGTCTATCCTAGATTTGGCAAAGTAGTCGACTTTGTGTTCGAGAGGCGGCGAGCGCCGCGCACACAGTTATCCGCGCTGAACTTGTCGAAGCGCCGGTCTGCGAATTTGACCCTCTAACTTCCAGGTGTTAGCGTCGGGCGATTTACGTCGGTATGGAACCTTCATGAAGCTCGGCAGATTTTCGTTCGCTTGTCCGCTCACCCAGGCGAATCTAACCGCTCGTTTCGCATTCTATAGTTTTATTTGCATCGGCGTCATGACGACCGCGCTGTGGTTTGTCGTGTCGAAGTATCTGACCCAACAAATCTTGGAGCGGGAGTGGGAGATCACGGCGCAAATGCTGCGCTCAGACGTCAAACAGGACCTGAGTGATTATGATTTTCAAACGACGGATCGGAAGTCCGTGGACCACAAATTCGAGGAACTACTGCGACATGTTACACTGATGCCGGATATCACCCGTTTCAAAGTATACAATTCCAAAGGTTTGGTTATCTGGTCGGACGATAAGCGGTTAGTCGGCCAGTCGTTCTCGGGGAACGAAGAATTGCAGGAAGCGCTGGAAGGCAAAGTCGTTGCGGACATGACATCGCTTGAGAAAGCGGAAAATCTCTTTGACCAGACCCCGAGTGGCAGCGCGATCGAAATTTACGTGCCGATTTATGCAGACAGCAAAGAGCTTTTGGGTGTGATCGAGGTCTATAAGCGGCCGGATGCCCTGTTTCGCGATATTCGCCAGGCCCGACTGATGGTGCTGTTTGCAACGCTTGGCGGCGGAGCGCTGCTGTATATTTCCTTGTTTGCTATCGTCCGCCAAGCGGCGAAAAAGATCGACGAGCAGCAGGAAAATCTCTTGAAGATGAATGCGGAATTGGTGTCATCCCAGCGCATGGCGGCGGTGGGCGAGATGGCTGCGGCAGTAGCGCATGGAATCGGCAATCCGTTGTCGTCGATCCGTGCAGCGGCGCAGGTTGCCAGGCTAGACTGTCACGAGTGCGAAGAGTCGCGCCTGAAGTCGACAACGATCTGCACGCTCGACAAGATTATCGAACAAGTCGATCGGGTGCAGAAAAGAATGCGCGGATTGCTCAACTTTGCGAAGCCCTTGGAGCCACATCCAATGCCCGTGGAGGTTAATGCTCTGCTCGATGAAGTAGTGCAAACTCTGCGGCCGAGATTTGCCGAAACCGGAGTTGAGCCGAGTTTACAACTTGGACCCAACATCCCTAGATTTTCTTTGGATGCCAACCAGGTGGAACAAATTTTCATGGGGCTTATTACCAACGCGTTGGAAGCGACCCCGAAGGGTGGCACCGTCACCATTCGCAGTCGGGCTGAACATGACAACGGCTCGTTGTCGGCAGTTGTGGTTTCCGTAGAAGATTCGGGGGAGGGAATTCCAATCGAAAACCGGCAAAAAGTCTTTGAGCCGTTCTTTAGCACCAAGTCGTATGGCACCGGTATAGGTTTGCCGCTGGCGAAAAAATTTGTTGAACGTAACGGCGGCACTATTGAAATTTCCAACTCCAACCTGGGTGGCGCGAAGATCGACGTAACTTTCCATAAAAGCAATTAAAATGAGATTTGCATGACGAACACCGTCTTGGTTGTCGACGACGAGGAAGTTCTTGCTGGTGCGATGGGCGAGTATTTGCGCCGCTTTGGTTATGCCGTAAACGTCCGTTCCACGGGCGAAGAGGGGCTCAAAGCGATCGACCAGGAGCCACCGGACATTGTTGTACTCGACTATCGCCTGCCGCGCATGGATGGCTTGGAAGTCTTGCGCCGCATTAAGGCGTCGCGGCCTGAGGTCGAAGTGATCCTGCTAACGGCCCACGGTACGGTGGAAAATGCTGTGGAAGCCATGCGGGTTGGTGCTTTCGATTATCTGAGCAAGCCGCTCGATCTGGAAGAACTGCGTTTGGTGGTCGGCAAAGCGCTGCATTCGGTGCGGCAAAGTCAAGAGCTCGACTATCTTCGTTCACGGGTCGACCCGGAAAATCCCAGTCGAGAAATCGTCGGTGAATCCGAGAAAATTTTCGAAGTTAAAAAGCTCATCCAGCAGATCGCCGCCATCGAAGCGATTTCCGGCAAGGAGTCGCCGGCGATCTTGCTCACAGGAGAAACCGGCACCGGCAAAGAGTTGGTGGCGCGCTCGATTCATAGCCGCAGTCCGCGCGCCAACAAGCCGTTTGTGGAAATAAATTGCGCGGCAATTCCCAACGCCTTGCTCGAGGCGGAATTGTTTGGCTACGAAAAGGGCGCATTTACCGACGCTAAAGCCAATAAAATAGGGCTGTTCGAAGCTGCCGACGGGGGCACATTGTTTCTCGATGAAATCAGCTCGCTAGATCTCAATCTGCAGGCGAAATTACTAAAAGCCATCGAAGAACGATCAGTGCGCCGGCTAGGCAGCATTCAAATGCGCCGCTTCGACGTCATGCTGATCACGGCGACCAACCAGCCGCTGGAGCAGGCGATTCAAGAAAAGAATTTCCGCGAGGATCTTTATTACCGGTTAAAAGTTCTGGAGGTTTGTCTACCCCCGCTGCGCGAGCGCGGCAACGATGCAGTGACGCTCGCTGAACATTTTGTCAAATTGCACGCGCGCCGCTACAACCGCGGACCCAAAGTGCTTAGCGCTGCTGCGGCTTCGGTCATCGCTCGTTATGCCTGGCCCGGAAATGTCCGCGAGCTGAGCAACATCATCGAGCGCGCGGTATTGTTAAAAGCCGGTGCGACGATCGAACCGGATGATTTGGCTCTCCGGCCTGCTAGCACGAGCGAGGCTCCATCCCAAGACAGCGACTCGATTATTACGATCGACCTTTCCAAAGGCATCGTCCTCGAGGATCTCGAGCGAACCATCATCGAAGCCGTGCTGGGCCGGACAGGGTGGAATCGTACGCGGGCCGCGAACCTGCTTGGTCTGTCGCGTGAAACCTTGCGCTACCGCATCGAGAAGTATGACTTGAGAGCGCCGAGCACAGGTAGTGATTGTTAGTTTTCCCTGGCATTCTTCGCTCTTTCACCTGGTTCCATTGGCCGTGCGCCGGCTATCTATGTGATTTTTCCTTTATGTCACCGGAATCATGATGTGGGTTTGATACGGTTTACGTTGCTTGATCGTGTCGTACCAGCGCTCGATATTCGGCTGCTCGGGACGGTCGATGGGCAAATTGAACCAGCGGTAGGCCCAGACGCCCAGCGGAATGTCGCCCAACGAAAATTCTGTGCCGCCGAGGAAACGGTTCTTTGCCAGGTGATCCTCGACCATCTGCCAAGTCCGCACTGTTTTGTCCAGCGCCGCTTGGATCGCCTGCGGATCGCGTTGCGCGGGCGGCGTTCGAATTGTCGCAAAAAATAGCGGCACGATCACCGGATTGAACACCGAGAGCTGCCAATCCATCCACCGATTTGCGCTCGCCATGCCCTCGGGTGAAGCCGGCAACAATTTGCCATTGCCGTATTTGGCGTTGAGATAACGCATGATGCTGTTCGATTCCCACAGCACAAAATCGCCGTCTTTAATCGTAGGGACCAGGCCATTTGGGTTCATGGCCGCGTATTCCGGATCTTTGTTGCCGCCGAACTTGCCACCCCAATCCAGGCGTTCGAACTGCAGGTCGAGTTCGCCGCAACACCAGAGCACTTTTTGCACGTTGGAAGAGTCGGTGCGTCCCCATATTTTAATCATTGTCAACTCCTCTACTGGCTGTTTTATCGCACTACTTATCATCGTTTACCGCTATTGGGTAGCCGGTAAATAGTTAGCTGCTGTAGTTTTGCCGAAGTTTCTGCTAGGAGTGAGCGAAACTTTTTTATCGAAAGCGAGTTGCGATGAACAAAGTGGCGGTTTCTGCGGCGGTGTTGATTGGCATGGCGCTGGTCAGTAGAGCGACGGCATGGCCTCAGGATCAGGCCGAAGGGCGCAAACTGTACGCCAGTTATTGCTCAACCTGTCATGGCGAGAAAGGTCGGGGCGATGGCATGGCGGCCAAGTCCTTGCCGGCCAAACCGGCCGACCACACCAACGGCGCGGTGATGAACCAGCTTAACGATAAATTCCTTGTGGAAGTCATTGCCAAGGGCGGCGGTGCCGTTGGTAAGTC
>DASSGE010000781.1:0-4874 GCA_035693605.1 Binatia bacterium | reverse complement strand
CGCAATCACCTTACTTATATCTTTGATTTTTTTCTGGCTGTAGCCCAGGGCTCGAAACGGCGCGATACGTATCATTATATGTGGACCCGCGAATTACTAACTTTCTTTGGCCACACCTTGGGTCATGGCACCGATGCCTTCGATCTCTGACTTCAAAATATCGCCGGGTTTCAATTTTTCTTGAAACTCCGGCGAGTCGGGGTTGCCGGTGGTAAGCAAATCGCCGGGATAAAGGGTCGTTACCTGCGAGAGGAAACTGATCTGTGTCGTGATGTCGTTGATCATGGCGTCGGTCTTGGCCGATTGCTTGAGTTCGCCGTTGATCCACAGTTTCATCCAGAGATTGTGCGGATCGACGATCTCGTCTTTGGTGGTGATCCACGGGCCGATCGGGGCGAAAGTTTCAAATCCTTTACGCACGCTGCGCGTGCCGGACATATTCTTGCTCGTACCAAAGCCGCGCGCGGTGACATCTTGCATGATTGTATAACCGAACACGGCGTCCATGGCTTGTGCTTTGCTCAGATGGCGCACCTTTCTGCCGATCACCACGCATAGCTCAAGCTCGGGAAAGATCGACTCAGCGTTCTTCGGAATAATGATATTGTCCTCCGGTCCAGCAATGGCTGACGGCGGCTTCAAGAAGATATTTTCCAAGAGTTCTTCGGGTGAGATGGTCGATGCCGAACCGCGGCCGCGGGCGGCGTCGAGTCCGCCGGTGCCGCGCTTGTAGTTGCCGGCAGCGGCATAGATTTTCGACGGTCGCTCCACTGGCGGCTTGAGTAATTTGGCATCGAGCTTCACACCGCTGCCTTTGGCGGCGAGATCGGCTAAGGCGCCTTTAATTTGATCGTATTGGGCGATTAGGTCGAGCATGGTCGAGCCCTTGGGCAATACGCCGCTGATGGGAATCAGCGTGTCGTTTTGAACGATGGCGAGGCCGTCAGGTTTGATGGTGGCAAATTTCATCGGTAATTCCTTTCAGATTATTCATTTCAATATCTGGAAGCGGTGATTTTGACAAGATGGCGATGCCAAAAGCGCAGCGGCATTGCAGCCGGAACTCGGAGTACTCCCGCAAAGGCGCAAAGATGCCAATGTCGAGAGCTCGGAAATAATTTGTTTAGGCGAGATTTCGCGCTGCGCTCAATGACGGACAGAAGATTGTGACGAGCGGAATCCGCCGCGAAGAATTGCTACGCTGTCGGTGCTGTGGCATAAAAAACCGTGACTGAATCTTGGTTACATTTGACGGTTCATACCAGTGCCGCTTGTTTGGACGCGGTCGCTAACTTTTTGATCGAGCGCGGCTCATCGGGTGTGGTCTTGAAGCGCCGTGCGGTTGAGGCGTATTTTCCCAATAACCGGGACACCCGCGCGCTCAAGCGCGCGGTTCACCGCTTTGTCTTCGATGTCATCAATTTACAAGGTCGTAGTAGTAGGCCACGTTTGTCTTGGCAGATTACCCGGCCGGAAAACTGGCAGAACGCTTGGAAGCGTTTTATCCGACCCAGCCGGATCGGTAAACAGTTCTGGGTGACGCCGCCTTGGCTTACACCGCCAAAATTTCGCACGCGCCAGGTAATCACCATCGAGCCGGGCATGGCTTTCGGCACCGGCACGCACGCGACCACAAGGGGCTGTTTGGAGTTTATCGAGCAGGTCGCGGCGTTGATGTCAGGGAATTTTACCGCTCTCGATGTCGGCACAGGGTCGGGTATCCTGGCGATCGCCTTGGCCAAATTGGGGGCAAAGAAGGTTTGGGCGATCGATAACGACCCGGTGGCGATTGCTGTAGCTCAGGAGAATCTGACCATTAATCAAGTCGCCGATAGAGTCCAACTGTCTGTAACCCCGCTTAGCCGCGTCGAGAAAAGATTTCCCATCGTGGTCGGTAATCTTACGGCGGAGACAATTATCGAACTCGTCGGCGTCATCGAGCAGAAAGTCGCGGCAGGCGGTTGTTTAATATTGTCCGGCATTCTGTATGACAAAGCGGCTAAGGTAATGCGCTGTTTCGCGCCGCGCTTTGTCGAGGTCAAACGCAAACGCGCGCGTGAGTGGGTGACCTTGCTGCTGCGCCGGCGCTAGCAACCTATGGCTCGTTTCTTCATCGGCACAGAGAATATTCATGGGACCAGCGCAACCCTCGACGGTCAGGAGTTAGAGCACCTGCGCCGCGTGCTGCGCTTGAGCGTGGGCGATGTCGTGACGCTGTTCGATGACACCGGCCGGGAACATGAGGCGGTGATTCGCGGGTTGAACAGCGATCGTGGTGAATTGGAGATTCGCCGTTCGTATGAAGCTGGCAAAGAGTCACCGCTGGTGCTGACTTTGGCGCTGGGGCTTACCAAGGGCGAGAAGATGGATTTTGTCGTAGAGAAGGCGACCGAACTGGGCGTCGCGACAATCTTGCCGTTTACATCGAGCTTTACCGTGCCGAAGCTCGATGACAAGAAAATTGCTAAGCGCACAGAACGCTGGCAAAAAATTGCCCTTAGCGCGGCAAAGCAATGTGGCCGAACCCATGTGCCGGAAATTTTACCGTTGTGCGACTTTGATCAATTAGTCGAACATGCCGGCGCAAGCCAGCTCAAGCTGTTGTTTTGGGAACAGGAAACATCCCGTTCGTTGCGTCAGGTGCACGGCACCAACGGGACGACTCGATCAATTCTCGTCGCCATCGGCCCTGAAGGCGGTTTCAGCAGCGCTGAAGCTGAATTGGCGACGACTTTTGGCTTTCACAGCGTGCATTTGGGTCGGCGCATCTTGCGCGCCGAAACTGCGGCGGTTACGGCGCTGTCTTTGGTGCAGTTTCTTTGGGGCGATTTGAGTTGACGCCGCTTGCCTTGGCGTTAGTCAACTTTTAGCATGTGGTTTAATCAGATGTTCGCTGAATCAAACTTGAAATGCCAAAACTGTGAAACTCCGGTGGCCGCGGCTGACGATCGTTGTGGTAAGTGCGGTGCCAAGTTACTGCATCGTCGAGTGCTGTTCGGAGCGCCCAAACCGGAAAATTTCAATCTAACCGCGGAGGAAAATAAGCCTGACGTCGAGACGGACGCTCAGGACGATGACCCGGAGTTTCCAACCAAAGAGGAAATGACGCGGCTCGGACGCCTCGCGATGCCGCCGGTTGAACTGGTGCCGGAAGTTCGCTGGGGCGGGTTTTTTCGCCGTGCGGGGGCCTTAATAATCGACGTCTTCGTCGTCACTTTGCTATCAATAATTATGGGTGCTATGGCCTACGTGGGTTATAAAGTTGGCTTGGGTGCCCATGGGCTGGTCATCACCGGCGACAATGCCGCGGCGTTATTCGCCATCCTGACAATCGGCTGGCTCGGCTTGACCAGCACCTATTTCATAGTACTTCATGGGCTGGGCGGTCAGACCGTCGGCAAGAAACTGCTCGGCCTGCGCGTCGTCGGTGTTGATCGTCAATCACCGAGCTTTCGCCAAGCGGCTCTTCGTTGGTTTGCCGCTGTCGGATTTGCGCCCATTGGCATGGGTTTTCTGTGGGTGCTCTGGCAGAGCGAAAAACGCGGCTGGCATGATTTTGTCGCGCGCACCTGGGTAGTCCACGAATAAGTAACCGCGAATGGGATGGTTATGAGCAAAATTAAAGTCGGGGTCGTGATGGACCCCGTCGACAAAATCAACATTGATAAGGACACGACATTTGTCCTGATGCTCGAAGCGCAGCGGCGCGGCCATGAACTTTATTTTATGGAAGTCGATGATCTGTTTGTCCGTGGCGGCGCCACCCACGCCCGCTATCGCCGGCTGCAGCTGGCGCGCGCCACGCCTTATTTCCAACTCGGTGACTTTACGACCGGAGTGCTCGACGACTTTGATTCGGTATGGATGCGCAAAGATCCGCCGTTCGACATGAAATTTTTCTTCGCAACTCATCTGCTCAGTCTGGTTGACTCGCGCAAGTGCTTTGTCATGAATAATCCGAAAGGGCTGCGCGAAGCCAACGAAAAGCTGTATGCAATGCGCTTTCCCGAACAGATTCCCCAAACCCTGGTAAGCAGCAACATGGAGCGCCTGCGCTCCTTTATGGATGAATTGGGCGGCGAATTGATCATTAAGCCGCTCGACGGTTGCGGCGGCACCGGGGTGTTTTATCTAAACGGCCAAGACCGCAATACCAATTCGATCCTCGAAGCGGCGACCGACAATGGCCGACGGCTGGTGATGGGACAACGCTATCTACCCGAGATCCGCCAGGGCGACAAACGAATTATCGTTCTCAATGGCGAACCGCTGGGCGCCGTTCTACGTGTGCCGCTGGAATCCGAGACCCGTGGCAACATTCATGTCGGCGGTCAGTGTGTGAAGACCGAAGTGACCGAGCGCGACCGAGAGATTTGCGCCGACTTGGCGCCGCTTTTGCGCGCCGACGGACTTTACTTCGTCGGCTTAGACGTCATCGGCAACTTTCTCACCGAGGTCAACGTGACCAGTCCGACCGGTATCCAGGAGATCAACGCCCTCAACGGCGCGCGTCTGGAAGAACACGTGATCGACTTCGTCGAAAGTCAGGTCGCAAAACTTGCCAAGACTTAGGCTAAACTTGACTCGCCGAAACTTTTAAGCAATATTCCAGTTTCACTTCATCTGGCCAGGTAGCTCAGTCGGTAGAGCAGGAGACTGAAAATCTCCGTGTCGGCGGTTCGATTCCGTCCCTGGCCACATTTTACTGCCTAAAACGCAACCAGTTAGATTTTTGCAAGCTGCTTGGAAGCTCGTTTCTCTCTCTACTTTGCCATTACTTTGCTAGAATGTGGAAGTTTAACCGACATCGGTCCTAAAGATTCATGTAAACGCATTGAGGTGCGAGCCTATGGTGACTGTTCCGCTGATTGCCC
>DASSGE010000780.1:0-4414 GCA_035693605.1 Binatia bacterium | reverse complement strand
CCGAATCAATTTTGATCTTAGCGCCTGGAACTTTAAACCCCGAATTCGAGTTTTAGTGATGCGGTTTAGGCGTTACGAACACCAACGTCACCAAACGCGCTTGGCTGCGATTGGCGACGCCATGGCTCTGCCCAGCGGGCGCCAAGGCGATCTCCCCTGCTGACAATTCGCGCTCTTCGGCGCCGACAGTAAACGAGCCGCGCCCTTCGAGGACGTAGTAGACCTTGTCTTCAAGAGCATGGGTATGCGGCTTCTGTTCTTGCCCGGGTTCGAAGCAATAGGTGTCGCAGAAGAAGCGATCGGTTTCAAAGACGCCGTTCTTTTTCATCTTCTCCGCGGAAAAACTCATGGAGTCGGATAGTTTTTTGAAGTTGCTCATGGCTCGCCCCCATCGATTATTACCGGCGATAGTACCATAGGGTCGACAGCATGCAAAAGATGGACGAATCTGTTAGTTCTCCAGCATGGACTCCGTTCTGATCCGCTATCACGAAATTGCTCTCAAAAAAGGCAACCGGGCTTATTTCACCGAACTGCTCAAACGCAACATACTCGCATCGGTCAAAGACCTGGGCGCGAAAGAAATCCGCAGCTTGCCGGCCCGCCTGGTTCTGACTTTTCGCAATGAAATCGATTCGGACACTCTAAGCAAACGCATCTCCAG
The DNA here is from genome assembly GCA_035693605.1 of Binatia bacterium. Taxonomy (GTDB): domain Bacteria; phylum Desulfobacterota; class Binatia; order UBA9968; family UBA9968; genus DP-20. The sequence goes on along the minus strand of DASSGE010000780.1, from coordinate 3,750 downwards.
CGTCTTCGGCATCGCCAACTTTTCTCTAGTCCAGCGGACCGAGCGCGACATCGACCAACTGCGCAGCCAAATCTTGACGGGACTCAATGGCGCGCATTTCTCGAGCTTCCGCATCGACACCCAGCGCGGCGACAAATCGTTTCCGCTTAATTCGCCGGAGATCAATCGCCAATTGGGTGCCGCGGTTCGAGAAAAGACTCATGCCCGGGTCGACCTCACTAATCCGGAATTTACGGTGTATGTCGAGATCCTACCCAAGGACACCTATTTCGGCTTCAATAAGTTGCCCGGCGCCGGCGGTTTGCCGGTGGGTGCCAGCGGTCGCTTGCTGTCGCTCATCTCCGGTGGCTTCGACTCGCCGGTGGCAGCCTACCGCATGATGCCGCGCGGCTGCCGGGTGAACTTCGTGCACTTTCATAGCGCGCCCTATCAGGACAAGACCTCCCAAGACAAAGTGCGCGAGTTGGTCAAGCTGCTGACACGCCACCAATTTCAATCGCGGCTCTACATGGTTCCCTTCGGCGAAATTCAACGCCAGATCGTCGCCGCTGTGGCGCGCCCGCTGCGGGTGGTTTTATACCGGCGCATGATGCTGCGCATCGCCGAGCACATCGCGCGCAAGGAAAAAGCTCGGGCGTTGGTCACCGGCGAGAGTCTCGGCCAGGTCGCTTCGCAGACACTCGAAAACATGACAGTGATTCAACAGGCCGTAACCCTGCCGATCCTTCGGCCCCTGGTGGGTATGGACAAACAAGAGATCGTCGATCAAGCGCGCCGCATCGGCACCTTCGAAACCTCGTCGATCCCCGATCAGGACTGCTGCCAGTTGTTCGTACCCAAACACCCCGCTACCAAGGCGAGATTTGACGAAGTCGAAGCCGACGAAGCTAAGCTGGATATCAACGATTTGGTACGCTACGGACTGGAAAACTCGAGCACCGAGCAGTTTATCTTTCCCTAACCAAGTCGTGACAGTGAAAACGGCGCGGCTCGCTTAACGACGCAATAAGCGGAGTCCACTCGTGTTACCGGCAAAGGCGGTAGCAGGCTTGCCAGCGAACATTTCGAAGATAAACGCCGGTTTTCACCGGCATCCGGATACTGAGATTTCCACCGCCCGTAAAACGTTTTGAACGGCTTGAACTCGTTGAACGATTTGAACGAAACCCGTTTAAGCCTTCACTGCCGATGCGACCCACGCCGGCATCGGTAACTCGACAATGTCACCCTTGGTGTGCTTGGCAAGCGACGCGCGCATCTCGTCGCGGATTTTTTCTAAGACGGTGGGTTTTTGCGCGCGCAGCAATCCGGCTGTCCGCACGGTGCTGTCCTTCATGGCATTGAACAAACCGTCACCCGCCGGCAGGCGCCAAACTTGTTGCACTTTGGTCACGCTGGGCGACTCGAAGCCGGCGATGATCAAGCCGCGTTGGCATTCTTCCGGGTCGCTGTAGCGAAAAAACGGCGGCCCTTGCGGCAGCTCGACACGCGGCTCGCCGTGAAGCTCGACCGCGCGCAGGACAATGCCGAAGCCTATGGTCTCCTCCGGTTTGGCCCAAACCGAAAATGCGAAGCGGCCGCTGGTGCGCAGGATACGGTGCGCTTCGAGGAGGGCTTTTTCCGGCTGGCCGAGATGAAGAATTCCAAAATTCATCGCCGCAGCGTCAAACAGGCCATTGCCGCAGGGCAGCGCCTCAGCGTCGCCTTCGCGAAACTCGACACCGGGCTGTAATCGCTGGGCATGCGCAATCATCGCTGCCGAAAAATCGATGCCGAGCACGGTGGCACCACGCTTAGCGGCGGCCGCCGCCACGTAGCCTGGCCCGCAGGCAATATCAAGAAAGCTCATTCCCTTTTTTAAACGCACGGCATCGAGCAACGGCTCGATCGCTTGTGCGGTCAAAGGACCGAAGGCATCGTGATAGCCAGCGGGGATTTCCTGCCAGCCCGCCAGCTCGAAAATGCGAAATTTGTCCGCTTCAAGAATCATCGTCGACTCACAAAAAGACTTTTTAAACTTCCGATTTATAGCATGGTCACCGCCGCAAGGGAATTCCCTGGCGTGCAGCAGATGTTTCTTTGGTTCGTCAGGATGCGATTCTCAGTCTGTCATTTCGGCGCAGCGAGAATGTATTCGCTTCACGATCACGAAACTGAACACGATCGGCGATCACCTTGACCATGTCATAGCTTTATTTTACTGTCGGCCTCGCGGAGGTCATTTATGAAACTTCATCGAATATTCCGGCCGTCGACTCTTTGCGCTCTCCTAGTGGCGGCCACGCCGGCCTTCGGCGCTCAAGCGTTAACCAAACTCGTCATGACGAGCGGCTCATTCAGCGAGCGCGAAGCGGCCATGTACGTGGCCCAGGATCAGGGTATTTTCCGCCGCTACGGACTCGAACTGACCTTCGTCACGGTGCGCAACGGCCCAGTCGGCATGGCCGCCCTCGCCTCGGGCGAAACCCATTTCCATTCCGGGTCGGCCACCGGCGCGGTGCTCGGTTCGGCGGCCGAAGGCATGGATATCGTCTTTGTCGCCGGCATCATCAACAAACTTATCGGCAACATCATGGCTTCGCCAAAGATAAAAACTCCCGCCGACCTGAAAGGTAAGACGATCGCGGTGACCAGCGCCAGCGGCGGCAGCTGGATGTTTACCACACTCGCGCTCGAATATTGGGGTCTCGACGCCAAGCGCGACGGCATCACGTTTCGCATCCTCGGCGACGAGTCGGTGCGCAGCCAAGCGCTCGCCAACGACACCGTTGCCGCGACCCATTTAGGCTACACTTTCTCCGCGCCGCTGATCAGTAAAGGGTTTACCAACCTGGGCGATCTTTCCAAGCTGCCGATTCCATTTCAGAGCACCGGCATTATGACGACCCGGCGCTATATGAACTCGAACCCCGAGGTGGTCGAGAACGTGCTGCGCGGCGTGATCGACGCATTACAATTTGTCGAAAAGCCGGAAAACAAACCAGCGGTGCTGAAGAGTTTAATGAAGGGACTGCGCTTGCAGAAGGTCGAACAAGCGATGGAAGGCTACGACACTCTGGGCAACATTTACGAGAAGAAAATCTACCCGCGCGCCGACGGCGTGCGCAACGTCATCCGCTTGCTCGGCCAAACCAACGAAAAAATCCGCAAACTCAAAGCTGAAGAATTGGTCGACGATCGGTTTGTCAGGAAACTGGAAAAGGAAGGCCGATTTTAGAATCTAATTGGCGTAATAACGTTGCTTTCGAACGGAAATCTCCGAGTACAGAGCTGGTTACATCGCAAACGACTGCATCAGCCATTGAATTATCAAACCCCGATGAACTACAAGGCGGTTGAAGTGTTTACCTAAACTGTCCGTGAAACCGGGGTAGCTCAGAATTTTAGCTCTCTACTATCTTGATCAACCTCTCATTTTTCCGTCGCATTGCGTCATCCTTTCCCATCCGCTCCGCTAGCCGGCTAATCAATGTGCTGGCCGTTGCCGGATCACAGTGGAGAAATTTCTCGAACTCGTTGAGCGGGTAGCCCACACGCCGCAACAGCACTTAACCCATCTGCGTGCGCGCCTGCGAAACCGTCCAACCGCGATCGGCACTGCGAAGCTCGGCGATGCTGCATCGAAAAGGAGCGTCCGAGTAACGATAGTTAACCGAATAAAAAAACCGTTAAGGCTCATCTCGAACGAAGTCAGCGATCCTGGGTTCGATTGCTATTCTCGGTTGCCGATCTCCAGAGCTTGACTGAAAT
>DASSGE010000779.1:0-10703 GCA_035693605.1 Binatia bacterium | reverse complement strand
TTGGTGGGATTACCGGGAGATATTCGTGTGCTGACGACTTCGATTTATCTTGATGCGCAAAAACTGCCGCCCAGATATGGCAGCGCCGGCGCGTTCTCCGTGCTGTTGATGGTGGTCGTGGCGGCGACGCTGTATTTCTATTTTCGCCTCACGCGCGAGGGCGACCGCTACCAGACGGTGACCGGCAAGGGTTACCGGCCGACGTTGATCAATCTCGGCCGCTGGCGCTACCTGGCTGGGGCGGGCCTGGTCGCCTATTCGGTTGTTTTGCTCGTGCTGCCGTTTCTAATCATTCTTTGGGCCTCGGTTTTACCCTACTATATGCAGCCGTCGGTCGAGGGCCTGACGAAGCTAACGCTAAAGAACTACACTACGGCGCTGCACTTTCCCAAGATCACCGACGCCATCAAGAATAGCGTACTGCTCGGTCTCGGCAGCGCCAGCTTCGTCATGGTACTGACGTTGCTCGCATCCTGGTTGCTCGTGCGCACCAAGATTCGCGGCCGCTGGCTGCTCGATCTCATGACGACGCTGCCTTTGTTGTTTCCCGGCATTGTCATGGGGCTAGCGATTCTGCGCTTTTATCTGTTCGTGCCGATCCCGGTTTACGGGACATTGTGGATATTGCTGATCGCCTTCGTCACTCGCTATATACCGTACGGCATTCGTTATACCCATTCCGGTTTGTTGCAGCTGCATAAGGAGCTGGAGGAGGCGTCTTACGTTTCCGGAGCGTCGTGGTTCAGTTCCATGCGCCGCATCATTTTGCCACTGATGACGCCGTCGTTTCTCGGTGGCTGGATTTTTATTTTTCTCCTGTCTGCCAAAGAGTTGTCCATGTCCGTGTTACTTGTCAGTCCGCAAACCCCGGTGGTTTCCGTGGCGATCTTCGAACTTTGGGAAAACGCTCAAGTCGGCGAGCTCGCCGCCTTCGGCGTGATTTGGACCTCCATTCTCGTCACGGTGGCAGTTTTTTATTATGCATTTGCCCGCCGCTACGGTATTCAGCAGAATTGATACGAAATTGCGCCTGCATTGACGGTGGTCGGAACTGCAAAGCGCGCCAAGCAATCTTCAGATTGTTACCGCTTGAACCGCTATCTATGAAGTTACTCACGAAGCGCGGCCCAATCGTTAAGTTCATACCCTGCCTCACCGTGATCATCGCAGCCCTGGCCAATCTCGTAAGTCCAGCGCACAGCTCCGCGCAGACGGTTGCGAAAGTTCACGAATCTGGAGTCCGGGACTTCGTCGAGTATTGGTCGGCGAGTCTTTTGTTGTTAAACGGGGGAAATCCTTATGCACCAAATGAGTTGCTGAATTTGCAGCATTCCGTCGGCTGGCCTCATGCTACGGCGCTGATTATGTGGAATCCCCCGTGGACGTTTCCATTTATACTGCCGTTCGGGATCCTCGGTTTTTCTCTCGCCCAGTTTGCCTGGTTGCTCGTTCAACTTCTAATTGTCTTGGTTTGTACGCAACAACTGGCATATCTCTACGGAAGTTCGTCTCGAAACTGTCGGATCGAATGGGGCGTTGCCCTTAGTTTTGTGCCAACCGTGTTTGTTCTTATCATCGGTCAAATTTCGCCGATGGTTTTGGCGGGAATCACCGGCTTTCTTGTACTTCAATCAAAACGGAAATGGTTCGCCGCCGGAGCAGCATTAGCGGTCGTCTTGATCAAGCCGCATCTGCTTTATCTATTTTGGCCTGTGATGTGCTTGTGGATTTGCCGAGAAGGTCACTGGCGGATCGCTCTCGGCGCCTTGATGGCATTTCTCTTCTGTGCGCTGGTTCCACTCTATTTCGATCGTGGCATCTACCATCATTATCTTGAACTCTATAGCCTGAAAGGAGTTCTCCAGCCCTTCGACCAGGCGACGCCGACATTGCGAAATATTTTCCCATTATTAATCGGCCGCAGCGATCGTTGGCTGCAGAGCTTGCCGACTGTGATCGGGCTTGCTTGGCTGTTATATTATTGGCAACGGCATCAAGCCCGATGGCACTGGTCTGAAGAGTTGCCGTTGATCCTGCTGGTTTCCGTGACGACGAGTTTTTTTGCCTGGACTTACGATTACGTGGTTTTACTTCCCGCGCTCATCGAAGTTGCCGCCTGGATCAAACAAACCAGACTACAGTGGTACAGATCCTGGGCTGCGCTTTGTTATCTTTCGATCAACTCTGTTCACGCCGTCATGCGTTTGTGGTTTGCCGAGGAGTTTAGCTACTCCTGGCTCGCCCCGGCATTACTGCTTAGTTATATCGTCTATCGTTACGAGAAACAGGGCGCGATCTTGAGATCGTGAGCGCACTTTGTGGAGAATACTTTGATGCAGGTTTTTCCACGGCATTGTTTTCACGGCGAATCGATGAGAAAGCGCGTCCTATGGATCGAACGATGCGGGCGATTGGAATAGTTCTTGGCATTTTGCTGGCACCCGACGGTGGCTGGGCGGATAGCTGGGCGGGGGCGCGGCCGTTTCAGGTATTCAGTGAATCAGGCAAGTATTTCATTCGGTTGATCCCGGGCGACAGTATCGGCGATACGGTTGGCTTCGCCGGCGCTCGCAAGGGGAAATTTGCCCAAGCTTTGTATTACGCTTTGCAAGCGGATCGCTCGTACAAATTGCTGCATGAGATCTGACTGCAAAATCCGGTGGCCCCGGTGGATCTGCTGTTGTCGGATATCGGCTATTTCATCGCCTTCGACAATTGGCACAACCTCGGCTATGGCAAAGTCGCGGCGATCTATACGCCCACGGGAAAGTTGGTTCGCAGTTACGAGCTTAATCAGCTTTTTGCAACTGGGCGGATAGAAAAGATTCCGACCTCCGTTTCGTCGCGCCACTGGCGCTGCCAACCGGTCCATTTTGTCGAACCGAAGGAGCAGAAGAGTGTCTATGTGCCGGAAGTCTTGGGTGGATATTTCGTTTTTACTTTGGCGACGGGCGAGGTGGTCTATACAGCCGGTGCACGCAAGGAGTGCGTGCCACCGCCGGGGCCAATCTCCCAGACGAGATACGCCCAGTAGGCTTTATTCGACCACTAGTTGGCGATTCCGGTTGTGTCTACCGCGCCGATTGTATGATCGCTTCGATGAACCGAGGAGGTGCTATGGAAATTTCACGATCACGGCATGCATCGATTCCCATTGCGTTTATTCTGCTGCTGCTTGGGTGTCAGAATGCCGCCGCGCAGCAACTCTCTCTTGCATTTAGTTCCGTCGATTCGCCCAACGCCAACTGGTATATCGCCCAGGAGCGCCAGCTGTACAAGAAATACGGGCTCGACGTCGAACTGATTTATATCCCGTCGTCGACGACGACGATTTCCGCGGTGGTTGCCGGTTCGGTTGCTGTCGGTAACATTTCCGGCGGGGCAACGGCCAGTGCTGCCGTCGGAGGAGCGAGCGTGGTGGCGGTCGGCTGTTTCATTAATACCTTGCCCTACGACTTGGTCGTGCACGAGTCGATTCGCTCGGCGCAGCAGCTCAAGGGAAAGAGTATCGGCATCAGCCGTATCGGCAGCTCGTCCGATGTCGCCGCGCGTGTGTTTCTCAAAGAGCTCAAGCTCGAGCCGGACAAAGATGTGGCGATTCTACAGGTCGGCGGTTCGACCGAAAGGGCGGCAGCTTTCCGCACCGGCCGCATCGTCGCATTCCCCGCGCCGCCGGGTGTTATTCATCTCACCCAGGGGATGCCGCACCGGATTCTCGCCAGCACGGCTGATTTTCCCAAGGGCTTCCCATTCCCTTATGTATGTCCGACAGCGTCGAAAAGTTTTTTGAAAGGCAGCCGCGATACCATGAAGCGGTTGCTGATGGCGCTGATCGATGGAGTTCACTTTTACAAAACTCGCAAAGAAGAGAGCAAGAAAATCATGGCGAAGTTCACCCGTCATAGCAACGAAGCGTTTCTCGAAGCCGCGTATCAAAGCAGCGCTAAATTGTTCGAGCAGGTGCCGCTAGTCAATCGTGAAGGTATGGATGTGCAAGTTAAAGACGCGGTTGCGCGCAAACCCGGCAGCACGCTAAAAGTGGATGATATCGTCGACGACAGTTTAGTTTTGGAGTTGGAGAAAGAAGGGTTCATCGCTCGGATCTATAAACAGTGAATCGCGCTCATTCCTTCTTACGAGAGGGTCGCCGGCGTCGCAACCTCCGAGGACAGTAATTAACCCAATCCGTGCTATGGACCGAAGCTATTATTTCGGCTTTCTGATATTCGTCGGCGCGATCGCCATACGCATCGCCCTGCACTTCTTCGATAAACGCCGCATCAAAGACGAGGTCGAGGCGAAGTTGGGCCGAGTTGTGTCGATCACGTGGAATCCATTCGGACGCGGCTGGTTCTTTGAAAAAGGTGAGCGCCACTACGATATCGCGTACCTCGATCGTAGCGGCGCGACCAAAAGCACGACTTGTAAGACCAGCCTGTTCACCGGCATCTATTGGGCGGATGGGCCGCACCTTTCGGAGCCGACGTCGCGAATCATGTCGCGCCACCTCTGTTCGAAATGCGGCTACTCGATCCAAGTCGAATGGCGAGCGTGCCCCAACTGCGGTAAGGCGACGGAGTTAGCGTGAGATCCGGGGTCGTCCTGAAATTCATTCGACGTCACAGTTCGGTGCACTTTCCTATGAGCGGTTTTTTAATGCTGCTGTGGGTCATTTGTATAAACTTGGGTTGCGCCATGAATGCCCAACTAGCGGATGACGATAGGCTGACGCTGCCCCGTCGAGTCTTTCTGGTGCGTCATGCGGAGCGCGAGTGGGAGGGCGAAGATCCACCATTGGTGGCTGCCGGCGAGGCCCGTGCCCAGGCGCTCGCTGAGGCGCTGCGCGATGCCGGCATCACACGAATCGTCACGACCCAATGGCGGCGCACCCGCGATACCGCGGCGCCGCTGGCGAAGTTGCTGAGGATTACACCACTGGCCATTCCGGTTTTTGACGGAAAGGCGCGAGAAAATGTTGCAGAGGTGGCCGCGGCGGTACGACGTTACCAGGATGAGACCGTGCTGATCGTCGGGCATATTACCGTGACCGGCGTCATCGCCGCTCTCGGCGGACCGATGCTGCCGACCATTTGCGACAACGTGTTTTCCGATCTGTTTTTGTTCATGCCGGCCGCCGGAGAGGCGGGTTTGATTCATTTCCACTACGGCGCTGCCGAAGATATCTCGCCACGCTGCCGACTGGCGCCGTTACGCGATTGAGCTGAGTAGTCTTCAAGCAAATAGGGATGCTTTGCCATGAGCGCTCACACAATCGGCGCGGCTTCGATCTGCGTCGCGGCGGTCGTGCGCGCTTGCCAGCGGTAAACCCATAACCCGATAGCGATCGCGCCCATCCCGACATACTTGGTCGCTGAATTCGCTAGCGCGATGCTGAGCAGACAAAGTAACGCGGGTGGGATGCACATTGCGATCACGCCGGCGGTGCTGCACGGGATTTTATACGGCCGCGCCAGTTCGGGTTGTTTAATTCGCAGCCAGACCAGCGCGGCGAATTCCAACAGCAATGCCGCGGCGTAGAGAAACATGTCGACTTCGATCAGCTCTTGAAATGAAAACGGGATGAGTACCGCGACACCGGCGCTGTTGAGAAGAATCGCACGCCACGGCGTGTCGTAGCGCGCATGGGTCGTGGCCAGCGCAATGGGTAGCATCGTGCGCTGCGCCATGGCAAAAGGAACCCGCGCCGAGGTGCACAGTAACGCGCTGAACATGCCTGCCGCGCTGACCAATGCCGCGACCGTCAGCCAGGTGCCGAGCCATGGGCCGCCGATTTGTCCAGCGATTTTAGGAAAGTAACCTTCTTTCCACTGCGACCAATCGGTGTCGATTCCCGTGCCCACGGCCAGCGGCAATAAGTACGTTACGGTGACTAAGATCACAGTGATGGTCATGGCGCGCGGGTAAGCGCGATTGGGCGAGTTGACTTCGCCGGCGCAGCAGCCGGCGTTGTCCCAGCCCGAGGTGTTCCACAGCAATATGCTCAGCAATAACGGCCAATCGGTGCTCGAGGTTCGTTGCAACCAGTTGCCTGGCGATACCTGCGGCAGGCCGAGAACCAGCATTACTGCGAAGGGCGCAAGCACGAGGGCGCTGAAGACGATGGAACTCAGGCTGACTAAGCGGATGCCACGGATGTTTAGAAAGGTGATGACGCTGACGAGCGTCGCGGCAATCAACCAACGCTCGAGCGGTGCCATGTCGCCGCGCAGGTAAGCGAGATAGTCGACAAACATCACCGGATAGAGCGCGTTATCGGCGAAGCTGCACAGCCAGCTGAGCCAGCCCTCCTGAAAGCCCCAGAACCGACCGAAGGCCCTTTCCACCCAGAGGACATAGCCGCCATCCTGCGGCATGGCGGTGGATAATTCCGCAGTCATCAGCGCTGTCGGCAAGCTCCAGAGCCAGGGGAGAATCGCGATGCCTGTTAGCATAAGCAACGGGCCGGCGGCGCCGACGCCGTCTTCAAGGCCATAGGCGCCGCCGGCGACACAGAAAAAAGTAAGGGCAACCAGACCGGGGAGATTGAGGCCGCGCCGGGAATCACTTTGCAGCAATGGAGAACTGGGGGCTGGCATGTTGTGGCGCAGCATAGCGAGCGATGTTTCGCCTTGTCAATGAATCCGACATAATCCTTTGTCGGTGCAAGTTAAAGCTGATAAACTTTCCATGTCTTAATCCTAAACCTGACAATTTATGGCCACCAGCAGGGCTACATCTAAATCCAAGCGATCAATTCGGCAGATGAGGAATCGCATGGTCGAGCAGGTGATGGAAACCGAGCTCGACGAATTGACGCGATTCAAGCGCTGGTTTCATTCCGCGCTCAAGATCGTGGTCATGGTGTGGCAGGATTTTTTCCAAAACCTGGTGAAGCTCCAGGCGATGGCGCTGGCGTTCAAGACTCTGCTGTCATTGGCTCCGCTTTTAGCGGTGCTGTTCGCTATTCTCAAGGCTTTCGGTGTGCATAATCGCATGGAGCCGGCGCTAGCCCAGGCGCTGGCACCCTTGGGCGAGAAAGGCCGGGATATCACCGCTTACTTGATCGGTTTCGTCGATAAGATGAGCGCCGGGGCGCTGGGCACGGTGGGCTTGGTTACGCTGTTCATTACCGTCCTGTCGTTGATGGATACTATCGAAGAAAGTTTCAATCACATTTGGCGGGTGCGGGCGGCACGCACGCTAACGCGCAAATTCAGCGATTACCTGAGCGCGATTCTCGTCGGGCCGGTGTTGGTTTTCGCGGCTGTGACGATAACCGCGACTTTGCAGAACTCCGCCATCGTGCGCGCCCTTTTAGCCCTCGAAGCTCTCGGTAAGCTGCTGCTTATACTGTTACAGCTGGTGCCGTACGTGACGCTTTGCGGAGCGTTTACCTTCGTTTATGTTTTTATTCCGAACACGCGGGTGAGGCTGCGCTCGGCCGCGGTCGGTGGACTGATCGCGGCGATTCTCTGGCAGTCCGTGGGTTGGGGGTTCGCAAGGTTTGTCGTGTCGTCGACGCAGTACTACGCGGTTTATTCGAGCTTTGCGATCTTGTTGCTGTTTCTCATCTGGCTCCATATTGGCTGGGTGATCGTCCTACTGGGCGCCCAGGTGGCCTATGCGCATCAACATATTAATTTCTTTCAAGGGGACCGCCAGTATTTGGCACAGAGCCCAGCCGGGCGCGAAAAGCTGGCGCTCCATACCCTGCACCTAGTCGGCCGCAATTTCTATTATGGTTTGGATCCCATCACGGTCACAGTTCTATCAACTCAACTGAAAGTACCTGCGGCCAACGTTAAAGAGTTTTTGGAAATGTTCGCCGAAAGCCGGCTGGTGTTGCCCGTGAATGACGGCGAGACTTACGTTTTAGCCCGCGACCCGGAAACCATCCAAATCAAAGCCATACTCGATTGCGTCAGAAATTCCGGCAAGAAAGCCAAAGTGCCGGAAGATCGCAGCCCGGAAGAGGACGAGATCGACGAACTCCTTGCCACCATCGATCTATCCACGGCCCAAGTGTTGGAGGGAAAAACTTTGCAGAGTTTGATTTTGAGCTTGCCGCCGCCGCAAGCGCAGAGTTGACGGTTGTCTCAAAGTACCGTGATTGTGGCTTACTATTGAACCTTTCCCCCAATTCCATCACCGCCCGCGAAAAAGATTCTTGAAAAAAGATGTGAAACCCTTCTCCAAGGTTTTGGGCAGGCCTGATTCGCCGAGCTTCTCGGCATTCAGATTCACTGACGGATTTTCCACCGGTCCGGTCACTTTGAGCGGAACGACGATGCGGCCTTGGCCGTCTTTTAAAAATGTTGCGCTACGGCCGCGCCCGGTGCGCGCTGACACCAGCGGCGACAGGGTGGTATTGAGCAAGATGTCGAGCGTTGGACGGTCCAGGGTCATGGTACCGTTGCCGGTGACTTCCATCTGCGGATTGACCAGATAGAGGCGCGAGAAATCGGTGACGCCGCCGCCGATAGTGAAGTCGCCCTCCATGGTTTTGAAAGTTGTCGCTTCGCGCTGCTGGTCCGGCGTCAAGCCGATCATTCCGGTGACCCGCTGAACTTTTTTGATCAAATTGACATTGGTCAGCTCGCCATCGCGCGCGACGAGTTTGCCATTGCCCTGCAAACGCTGACTCACTCTTCCGCCACCGAGAGGCAGCCGGATGCTCACCTCGCCGGTCAAATTACCTTTCAAGGCGCGTTTGCCCTTAACGTAAACGTCGTTAAAAACTCCGCGTATTTCGGTAACCAGAGCGTTCGAGGGGCCGGCAACCGTGATGTTCAACGCCATGGGGCCGGAGATTTCGGTATCGCTGGGGGCGAGGCCGAAAACTGAAAGGACCTCGAAAACCGGCTTGGCGTCGATTCGGTCGTTGTTGGATCTCAGATTAATTCTCGGCGCCGTCGCCAGATTGCTAATGCTGCCTTGGATCGGCAACATCACGTCGTGGATCTTTAGACGGTTGTTTTTAAGTTCGAGCAGTGCTTTTTCTTCGTGGTAATCCAACTCGCCTTCTAGCGCGACGCTCTTGAGCCCGGGGTACTGGAAGGAAGCGCGGAACGGGAAAGGCGAGTCGCCGGATATCTCCTGCAGGGCCAACTCGATGCCTTTGATGTTGATCGGCGTTTGGCCTTTGGTGGCGAGATTGAGTTGGCCGTCGCGGATGCGCAGGCGGCTGGGCAGCGCCAGCGCAGCGGCATCGCTGCTTTTGTTGGCGAGGTCAGGCTTCTTCCTGGGCTCGCGGCGCGCCGGCGAGGCCGATTTCTTGGTGGCGATGTCGGCATAATTGAAACTGCCGTCGGATTGTTTCAACAAATTGAAAACCGGTTTATCGAGTACTAGTTCCGTGACTTCGAAGCGGCCGCGCAGCAAAGGTAAAAGCCGCAGTTTGAGCTCTATCTGCTGGGCCGCGAAAAACGTGTTGCCGGCGAAGGATTGGATGTCGGAGACGCGTAACTTGGATATCTGGATCGATGGTGTCGGCACAAGCCGCAGGTGCACTTCGCCGACATCGACTCGCCTGCCGAGGGTATCTTCGATCAGCGGCAGATAGGTTTGTTTGAATAATCCCAAGTCGACAAAGTGCGGAATCGTCAAAGCGAGAATGAGCAGGGCAGCCCCTACTCCGATGCCAATGAGCAGGCCCTTTCTCAATTTCCTATTGCCGGCGCGAAGCACTACTGCCGTCGTGGTTACCGCATCTGACATAATGGTGTGCCGAATATTAATCATCATTATACGTCAATAAGCCGCTAATCCAAATCGGCCGTCGGCACGGCGTCGAGTGGGTAAGAATTGCCATCCGCGGGTTCGAAGGATCAAGACTTTGCTTCATAATAGCTAGCTAGGTAAACAACTATTTGTTAGCATGCGGTCGCTAAAGGGTTCGCAACGACTTGGAAATCGCACTGGAAATTCTCCCGCAGGTCTTACTCGACGGCATCGTGCTGGGTTTTATGTATGCGCTCATTGCCTTGGGCTATACCATGGTCTATGGGGTCTTGGAGTTTATCAATTTCGCCCATAGCGAAATTTTCGTTTTGGGCGCTTTCGTCGGAGTCGAGGTGCTCTTGCTACTGCAGAGCGCCGGCCTGTTGGCGACGCTCAACCCAGCGGTGATCCTATTGCTCGTTATCGTCACCGGTATGACGATCAGCGGTCTGGCGGCGATGACTCTCGAACGGATCGCGTACCGGCCACTGATGGGCGGACCGCGGCTGGTCGCATTGATCTCGGCGATTGGCGCTTCGTTCTTTCTGCAGGATGGCTTGCGGTTGTTCGAGAGCCTGTGGCGCAATACCTTTTATCTGAATTATCCGAGCCTCGACTTCCTCGATCGTAATTTACCGATCTCGGCGACGCTGGTCATACCCGTGAAATCGTTGCTGGTGATCGTCACGGCGATCTTAACGCTGCTCGGATTGCATTTCTTCGTCAACCGCACCCGTATGGGCATGGCGATTCGCGCCGTCGCTCAAGACCCGGACACAGCATCGTTGATGGGCGTGCCGGTCAATCGGGTCATCGCGCTTACTTTCTTCGTTGGCGGCGCCTTGGGCGGCTTGGCGGGTGTATTATTCGGCATTCATTACAGCCTGGTCAATCCCTACTCCGGTTTCATTCCCGGCATGAAAGCATTCACCGCCGCCGTGCTCGGCGGTATCGGCAATATTCCCGGCGCTATGGTGGGCGGT
>DASSGE010000778.1:0-2092 GCA_035693605.1 Binatia bacterium | reverse complement strand
CGCGGCTATCGGCGTTAAGCAAGCGCAGCGTCGACTGCACCGTGTTGACGCCGGAATTTTTCAATATCGGCAAGAAAGCCGGCTTCACCATCCTCGTCGACCCGACCCAGTACGATATCCCCTTCCCGCAACTCGAAGTGATCACCAGCCGCGCCTATCTGAAAGCCCAACCCGAGGTGATCACCCGCTACATGCGCGCCATCGTCGAAGGTATCTACATGGTCAAACAGAACCCGGAACCGTCGATCCGGGCGCTGAGTAAGTATCTGAAGATAGACGACCGCGAAGCGCTCGAAGAAGTCTACAAGCTCTACAAAGAACTTTATCCCCAGGTTCCCCATCCTTCGCCCGCGGCGATTCAAACCCAGCTCACCTGGATGGCGGAAAAAGATCCCCGCGCCAAGGCGGCCAAACCGGAACAGTTTATCGACGGCACGATTATGCGCGAGATTGAAAAAAGCGGCTTCGTGGCGAAACTCTACCAAAAGTAGCTCCGCCCCTGACGGGTCGCGCCTGGGTCACTTCACCTTGATGCCAAGATCGCGCTGGGCTTCGCGTAAAATTGAAGTATCGGAGACTTCGCTGAACGCGATTTCCCGATCGACTTTGGTCACCGACTTGATGTCGTCGATGAGTCTGCGCAAGCCGTCTTCCGGCAGATTGCCGTTGTCGTTAAAGCCCTTCACAAGCGAACCGTAAAGCGCCGTCGCGGCCTCCTTATCGAGCCGGTACGTGCTCATCAACACTTCAATGGTTCCGTCGCGATTGCTGTGGATGTAGCGGTTGGCTTTAATCCCGGCCCTGATCACTCGGCGAATCTCGTCTGGCCGTTCCTTGATTTTCCGCGTCTGAGTGATCAGTCCGCTGATCGGGTAGGTAAATAGATCTTCCGCTCGCGCCAGAATGTTCAAACCCAATTTCCGACTACGATAGTCCCAGGGAACCGGCATTACCTGACCATCGATCTGGCCCTGACTCATCCGATGCAGTGCGGTTTCGCCGCCGGGACTTCCGATAAATTTTACATCTTTGTCGGGCTCAAAACCGAAATGCTTCATCATCAATCGTGCGACTAGATCGGGAGCGGTGCCCGGCGAAGCGCCGATGGTCTTGCCCTTTAGGTCTTTGATGGTTTTGACCTCGGGCCGAGTGACCAACACGAAATGTGCCACGGGCCGAAAGCAAGCCACGATCCTAGTCGGCAGCTGGCCTTGGACCATAGCCCGTATGGCCGAGCCAAAACCCGTGAAGTAGTCGATATCGCCGTTTGCCAGGGCCACGTTCGCCACCGGTCCGGTGATGGTAATAATCTCAGCATCGAACCCCTCGTCCCGCAAGTAACCGCGCTTTTGCGCCAAGGGAAGAGTGAATTGGCCCGCGTCATTAGGCATACCGATGCGAATCCTGTCCGCTGCCTGAGCTGCGGTTTGCAGCACAAAAATGACGACTAAGGTGATGAGGTAGAGCATCCTACTTCCCTCCAGGGTCAATCAAACGGACGGTCGGGTTTTACCAAACCCTGTCATCTGCTCAAAAGCATGAGCAAGTTGCAGCACGCCAAGATCGTCGCGGTAGCGACCGACGAGCTGAATACCCACGGGCAAACCATCCGGCGTGAATCCCGCCGGTACGGAAATCGCCGGACAAAAAGTCGACGTGATCCAGTAAGCCGACTTCATCCAATCGAGATAGGTCTCCATCTCTACGCCGTCGATCTCGTGGGGCCAATCGAGCCTGGCGTCGAAGGGCGGCACTTGATTCACCGCGCAGATGAGAAACTCATACTTCTCTTGAAAACGGCGCATGCGCTGCATCAACTCGCCGTGGAGTTGCATGGCCTTTGCGATCGCGTCGCCCGTAAGATCGCGGCCCGATTCA
The DNA here is from genome assembly GCA_035693605.1 of Binatia bacterium. GTDB lineage: Bacteria > Desulfobacterota > Binatia > UBA9968 > UBA9968 > DP-20. The sequence continues at coordinate 214 of DASSGE010000778.1, read as the reverse complement.
ATCTGCCAGACGGCTTCGGGTTTCATTTTATCGCGATTTTGATCGAGCAGGGGCCCAAGGGTGTGCCAATAGTTCCACGCGCGCAAAGTCAAAAATGCTTCTTCGGCGCCAGTAAAATCCGGCACAGCCTCTTCCACCAGACAACCGATTTCGACGAAGGTCTGGCGCTGCGCGCGCAGCACCTCACGAACTCGCGAGTCGAGCGGCAAGCCGC
>DASSGE010000777.1:0-4184 GCA_035693605.1 Binatia bacterium | reverse complement strand
AGTCTCCAACGAGGGGCAGTCCGCACACCAAGACGTGCCACGCCTGTGGATTGGCAGTAGTGCTTTCGGTGGGTTCCACGAAGTTCGGTTGCGGTGTCTAACTATTAAATGAGCCGCCGTGCGGGCCGAAAATTGCCGGTCGGCTTATCCCGGTGGCGGCGTAATCGGTAAAAATTGTAAACATGTTTAGTATCAAGTGGGTAGGAAATCATTATCAACTCAAACTTTACCGGACAAGGCCGACCAATTCGGCGGCTGTTCTCACTATTGGGCCCCGGCTTATCCCGGCGCTAAATTCGATTTAGTCCTCATTTCATCGCCCGCTCCAACGGGCCATTCTCCCTGAACGGTTCCGGCCAACCGATGTATTCTTTGAAGTCGGGCCGGGCTTTGACGAGATCGAGGATGAAGTTTGTATGCCTTTGACCGGGAGGCAGCGGATCGACATTGAAGAAATTGGTGGTTGTGAGCTTCGAATACGAGAGCTTTCAACGGTAATTAAATGACGCGGATTAAATAGGCACATCAATGAGAGTGGAATAAGAATTCGGTTGGGGAACGATGTAGCCCTCGTGTCGCAAACCTTCGATATGGAACGCGATTGCTTCGCGCATGTTTTTTTCGACTTCAGGTTTGGTCGAGCCGGTCGCAACACAACCATCGAGATCGGGGGAATAGGCCGAATACCCGGTCTCAGTTTTCTCGATGACAATCAAATATTGCATCTCTTACTCCTTCTTGAGACCAGCTTGTTTGAAAATGCTATTGAGAGTTCCTGGAGCCAGATCGTCACCGGGCTTTCCTGGTAACGTCACGAGCCCCGCCTTTATTGGGTGTTTGTATTGGCGGTGACTTCCTCTGGTCCTAACCAGATACCATCCGTCATCTTCAATTACCTTGAGAACATCTCTGACTTTCACTTAGCCGATACTCACCGTTGGCGGAGTTTAGCACCCTGACCGGAAAGATGTCTAACTCTCAAGTTAGCCGCGGCAGCCATTTTTCATTTCATCGCCCGCTCCAACGGTCCATTCTCCCTGAACGGCTCCGGCCAGCCGATGTATTCTTTGAAGTCGGGGCGGGCTTTGACGAGGTCGAGGATGACATTTTGGATGCCTTTGTCGGGGACGGTAGGTTTCGATTTAAACAGTTTGGCGTAGGCCTCTACGGTGTGTTTGGTGATGGCTTGATCCTTTTCGCGCATCCATTTACTGAAGGATTTCTCGGCAAAGCGGTGATCCTTCTTGATCAGCTGGATTCCCGCGACATAAGCGCGCAAAAAGTCTTCTGTCAGCTTGGGCTCGGCGCGGATGAAGGCGCGGCTGCTGGTAACGCAGGACGATGGATAGACCATGTCGGTGTTGCTCAAGTCGACGAGCACCGGCCAGCCCTTCTGTAAGAATGGCATGGCGTAGCGCGTGGTCAGGGCGGCGGCGGCGATGACGCCGCGTTCCAGTGCCAGCGCCATTTCCGGGCCGGCGCCCATTTGTAAGATCAACATGTCTTTGTCCGGATTCAGTCCGACATGCTTGAGGGCGGCGCGCAGATAGAAATGGGTCGTGGAACCATAGCGGGTGACTGCGCTCGATAGTCCTTTGAGCTCCTGGGCGGATTTAATCTCCGGCCGGGTGATTAAATAGACGGGATCGGCGTCGACCGGGCAGGCGAGCAAGATCACATCGCCGCCCGAGGCGCGCGCGGCGACGACTGATTCGGCGCCGGCTCCAGAGAACGGCAGATTGCCGGTGATGATCGCCAAGGTGATCAATGAACCGCCGCGAATCTGTACCGGTTCGACGTTCAAGCCGGCTTTTTCGAACAGTCCGGCGTCCTTGGCGACCCAAACCGGCAAGTGCGATGGCGATGCGGTGGTGCCGTAAGGAATGCGGCGGAGTTCTTGGGCTTCGCTGTGTGATTGATTGAATAACAAACAAAGAAAAATTATGCAGAGCGAACCCGCGAGGAGAAGTGCTTGATTGCTATCTGGCTCCCAGCCCTCACCCGTACTCTCTCCGAGAGGGGGAGGGGAGCGGAAACGAGAGGCGAACGCCAATCGAATCTTGCGGATGCTCGCCAACATTATTTCCCTAAAGCGCGCTCCAGAGGACCGCTGTCGCGAAATAAATCATAGCGGCCGATGAACTCTTTGGGCACGTTGCGCCGGCCTTGCAGGTCCCGGATGACATTTTCCAAGCCCTTGTCGGGAACGTTGGGCACCGGCTTAAACAGTTTGGCGTAGGCTTCGATGGTCTTGCGCACGAGAAAAGCATCCTTTTCCCGCAACCATTTCATCAATGACTTTTCGGCGAAACCGTAATCGCTGCGCACTAGCTGGATGCCGGCGACGTAGGCGCGCAGAAAATTTTCCACCAGCCTGGGCTCGGCCTTGACATAACTGCGGCTGCTGGCGACGCAGGACGACGGGTAGACGAGATCGGTGGTGCTCAGGTCGACGAGCAGCGGCCAACCTTTCTGCAAAAACGGCAAGGCGTAGCGATGGGTGATCGCGGCGGCGGCGATGCGGCCGTTCTCCAGCGCCGACACCGTCTCGCTGCCAGTGCCCAATTGCAATATCGTCATATCTTTTTCCGGGTCGAGGCCGACATGGCGGGCCGCCGCGCGCATGTAAAAATGGGTTGTCGAACCCAAGCGCGTGACCGCGGTCGCCTTGCCCTTCAACTCGGCGGCGGATTTGATTTCCGGCCGGGCAATGAAGTAGACCGGATCGGAATCCACCGGGCAGGCAAGCAAAACAACGTCGCCGCCTTCGATGCGCGCAGCGACTATCGATTCCGCCCCGGCACCGGAGAACTGCAACTGGCCGCTCATGATCCCCATGGTGATCAGCGCGCCGCCGCGGATATGCACCGGCTCGACGTTCAAGCCTTGCTTGGCGAAAAAGCCGGCATCCTTGGCGACCCATATCGGCAGGTGCGCGGTGGATGCCGTGGTGCCGTAATGGATACGCCGCAGCTCCTGGGTTGCCGCTACACCGGAGAATAACGCCAATAGAAAGAACAGCACCGATGCGCAGCGCAGAGCAAAAATCGTTTTTGCGGCCATATGGCGCAATCTATTTTGCGAAACACTTCGCTTCGGCGCCGGCTTGATCAAACGGGACAAATTGATTGACTCCGGGGCCGCGCACCTGAGGCGTTTCGCCGTCGTCGTATAGTCCGACTGCGGCGTCGCCGGCGCGGCCGCCGATGAGGCCGGGCGCGTGGGCTTCAGCGACCGTGGCGTCTTTGTCCGAACGATTGAACGCCCAGTGAACGGTGTTGGCAGGGATGCGGTGGAAATCGCCCTTCTTGCAGAGAAAGCCTTTGTCTTTGACGAAAAACCAGATTTCCCCGTCCATGACATAGTTGATCTGCTCGGACTCATGCTGGTGCGGCTTGGTATGGTAGCCGGGACGGCGCGTGGCGATCATCAGACTGCACTCGTTGCCGTACCCTTTGCGCACGACCATCTGGCCGGTGCCGGCTTCACCGCTTTGATCGCGTTGATACTCTTTCATCTCGCTGCTTTTCACATGTAACGGCATGATTGCCTCCTTAGGGATCTAAAGATGTTGAATTGGTACGACAACTCCAGCGGGGCGTCAAGCTCTCGAGGCAAATCGTCGTTGACATGCCGGGCCGACAGCAGTAAATGCAGTGGCGAGGAATCATGAAAAGACTGATCATCCAATTCGCGGTTCTTTGTGCGTTGTTTCCACGTACCGTCTTGGCCGAGAAACTCATGCTCGCGCATGTGGCGATCAATCCGAGCCAGGGCATGCTCCATCTGGCCAAGGATTCCGGTATCCTGGCGAAGTACGGCTTCACCGCCGACGTGATCTTGATCCCGGGCACGCCGCGGACGATCCAGGCGCTCATCGCCGGCGATTTGGATTTTGTCGCCGCGGGCGCGCCGGCGTCATTGCGCGCCCGGGCGCAGGGAGCCGACGTGACCATCCTCTCCACGCTCGCCAACGTGTCGGCCCAGCGCGTATTCCTCAGGCCAGATTCTAAGCTCACTAGTTTCAGCGAGCTTAGAGGGAAGATCATTGGGGTGACGCAGTACGGTTCCGGCGGCGACACGTTTTTGCGTGCGGCGCTGCGTAAAACCGGCATTAAAGAATCTGAAGTGACGATCCTCCAAATGGGCGGCACGCCGGGCGTCGCCCAGGGGCTGGAATCGGG
>DASSGE010000776.1:0-2018 GCA_035693605.1 Binatia bacterium | reverse complement strand
GCAAGTTGGTGCACTCCATGGTGCCATGGGTCAACGCCTGGGCGACGTAGCCGCAGCCCGGCAGCCGTTCTTCGCTGAGCACGGTCTTCCGCGGAAAGGCAACTTCATAGGGCAGGCCAGCCTTGTGGCGATTCTCATAGGACTCGATCTCCCAATAGTTGCCGCCGGGTTCGACGAAGAACATCGAGTAGGAGCCGGCGCGCTCTTTGCGTTTGACAACTTTGGTGAGGCCGAGTTTTTCTTTAATGGCGAGGAGATACTGGTAAGCGTGATCGACCTGTTCGTTATTCGCCACCCGCACGCCGTAGTGATTGCGCTCGGGTTTATCTTTGACCGCGGCGCCGCCTTCGTGGACGATCAGTCGCCACCCGGTGTTGGGATGTTTCAACACCGCTTCATGATCCTGGCGATCGAGCAGGTCGAGACCCAAAACTTTGGTGAGCACGGGAATCGTGTCGTCGAGAAAACGGACTTCGGTGTGGCCGTGGACCAGGCCGGTTGGTTTCAAGATCGTCTGGCTTCCGGTGCTCATACGCACTCCCGAGAACCGGCGATTAGCCGGAGAAAAATTGTCCGTCGCGATTTCACTTCGGCAGATCCTTGCCCCAAAGCTCAGTCAGGAATCCACTTTTCGCGAGATCTTCGGCAAAACGGTTGTCGACGATATCGGCGGCTTTGCGACGGGTTTGTGTCCCGGCTTCGCGGGCTTGTTCGATCATTTCTTCGATCGGGTTCATCGGCACAACCAAACGGCGGTTGGCGATGGTCTTGGCGAAGGCGTCGTACGCCGATTGCAGGGCGTCGGGATCATTGAGCTTAAGAGCTTTGCTTAACGACGCTTTTGCTTTCACCGGGTTCATCTCGGTGAAGTGGAGAGTCTCCGCCATGGCCGCGACATAGCGCTGAACCGCCAACGGTCTCGTTGCGATAGTTTTAGTATTGGCGTGGAGCGAGCTGTAGACAAACGGTATGCCGAGATCTTTCAGATTGTAGACGATGTTGAAGCCGTCTTTCTTGCCGCGCACTTCCAGCGGCGGGCTGACGAGCACCGCCTGGACCACGCCCGCAGCCATGGCGTTGTACGGCTCCAATTGGCCGCTGCCGCCTACGGGTTGGAGTTTTACGTCTTGCGGCGACAGATTGAATTTTTTCAAAACTTCCAGCGCTAGACGGTGTGTCAGATCGCCCACCCGGGTAATACCGATAGCACGGCCTTTCAAATCGAGCGGCGATCGAATTTCTTTTCGGCCGAGCATAAACCAGGGCAAACCGACAAGTTGCGAGCCAATATATTTTGCTTCGACGCCTGTGGAGAGGCCTGGGAGCGTCGCCGAAGCGGCGCAGGTCAAAAACTGAATCTCGTCCGCACCCAAAGCGGCGAGGGTCACGCCGCTGCCGCGAAAGGCAATATGCTCCATGCGCAGGCCGTATTTTTCAAAGATGCCATTGTCGAGCGCCGTCGATAGGTGGATGATCGAGCCGGTGATCGAGCAGGTGCCGACGCGGGCGCGGATCGGCGTTTCGCCAGGCTTGGGCAGGTAGGGGTTGGCGTGGGCTGCGCTGGCGAGGAGGAGGAAGAATAGGACGGATCGGACCGATATGGCGGACCAGATGAATCGTAATAACACTTGTTGCTTCATAATAGTCGCTGCAAGGCCCCCTCTATTCCGCGATGACGCGGTTGCGTAAGCAGCCAAGTCGTTCGACTTCGGCTTCGACGAGGTCGCTGGGCTTGAGCCACCAGGGCACCTGATCGGGTTTTCGACCGGCGGCGACGCCGCGTGGCGTGCCGGTGGTGAGCACGTCGCCGGGATTCAATCCCATCTGCGACCAGTAGGCCACCATGTCGCGGATTTTAAATATCATGTAGCCCAGGTTCGAGTCTTGGCGCGTCTCGCCGTTGACGCGCAGCCAGAGTTTTAGGTTTTGCGGGTCGGCGATTTCATCGCTGGTTACCAGGTAAGGTCCCATCGGTGCAAATCCGGGGAAACTTTTGCCCATAAGATGAATGCCGTGCT
>DASSGE010000775.1:0-2326 GCA_035693605.1 Binatia bacterium | reverse complement strand
GGCTATACGGTGCGAATCGATGGCCGCGACGGCGATGCGCTCGGCTTTACCGATGTTGAGAGTTCACTTGTCTCATCCGCCGGAAATGCGGGTTCGGTCCAAGAACGGGTCTGGCAACAGCTGCGTTCATGTTTCGATCCCGAAATCCCCGTCAATATTGTTGATCTTGGTTTGATCTATGACTGTCAAGTCGAACCTCTGCCGGACGGCGGCCATAAAGCCCTGGTGTTGTTTACTTTGACGGCACAGGGTTGCGGGATGGGTGAGTTTCTCAAGGCCGATATTAGGCGCAAGTTGCTTGAAGTGAGCGATGTGCGCGAAGCCGCCGTCGAGTTGGTGTGGGATCCGCCATGGAGCCAGAGCCGGATGTCGGTCGAAGCGAAACATCAACTTGGCATTGAATAGCCGCGAGGTATATGGAAACCATCAATCAGACGATTATCGAAGCCGAAGTGATCGAGGCATTGCGGACAATCTTCGATCCGGAGATTCCGGTGAACGTTTATGAACTCGGCTTAATTTATGTAGTTGAGGTGAGCCCAGAAGGCGCGGTGATGATTCGAATGACGCTTACTTCGCCGCATTGTCCGGCGGTACAGTCGATGCCGGCGGAGATCGAAGGTAAAGTGCGGACGATTTCCGGCGTTACCGATGTGTCAATCGATCTAGTCTGGGACCCGCCGTGGGATCAAAGTAAAATGTCAGAAGCCGCACGCCTCCAATTGGGAATGATGTAAAATAATGGCGCTGCTGGGCGCTCACGTAATAATTCCGGTCACTCAAATCGAGATTGATATGACCTTGACGCCATTCGAACGATTAGGCGGCGAAGCGAAACTGCGCACGGTGATCGACACGTTCGTCGACCGGGTTTTCGCCGATCGGATGATCGGATTTTTCTTCCGAAATGCCGATAAGGCGCGCATTAAAGAAATGGAGTACCAGCTGGCGGCAAATTTTCTCGGCGCTAACGTAGAATATAGCGGTCGGCCCTTAGATCAGGTGCATCGTAAGTTCCCGATTATGGGCGGCCACTTTGCACGAAGGCGGCAGATTCTCAAAGAAAGTATCGAAGCCCATGAGGTGCCTGAGGAAATCAAATCGCTTTGGCTCGACCACACCGATGCATTACGACCGCTAATCACCCCCGAAAGCGATTCAGGATGCGATCCAATGGCCGCCCGCGAACGCGTCAAATCGGCGTAACTCTGGAAGATTTTTGCAGTTTTTGTCGCTGAACAATTGTCGCCGCCAGAACGTTATGCTACTAATAGTAGCGGACGTCAGGTAGTCATCTAGGACTTGTGTGAGATTAGCCGAGCTTTACAGCCAACCTAGGTTGACCCTATCGGTTGAGTTCTTTCCTCCAAAGACAGAAAAAGGCGAGGAAAACCTCTTCAGCGAAATCGAGCTGATCAAGAGGATAAACCCTGCCTTCTGTTCTGTTACGTACGGGGCGGGCGGAAGCACGCGCGAAAAAACCGTTGATTTGGTTGATACGATTCATACCGGATGTGGTCTGGAAGTGATGTGCCATCTTACCGTGGTCGGTCAATCGAAGGACGATGCCCGCGCGGTTTTGAAAAAACTCGAAGCGCATGGGATCGAGAATGTCCTTGCACTAGGCGGTGACCCTCCGCAAGGAATGACCGACTGGCAGCCTCATCCCGACGGATTCCATCATGCTATCGAACTGGTACGCGAAGCAGTAGCGATGCGATCGTTTTCAGTGGCGGTGGCGGGCTTTCCAGAGGTCCATCCCAGAGCGATCAGCCGGGAAGCCGACTTGCGATATCTCAAAGAAAAAGTCGACGCCGGCGCGGATGCCGTTATCACTCAACTTTTTTTTGATAACCAGGACTTTTACCGTTTTAGCGACGATCTACGCAAGCTGGGCGTTACTGTGCCGATTATTCCCGGAGTGCTGCCGCTTCAATCGGCGCCGCAAGTGCGCCGTTTCACTTCCCTGTGTTGTTCGAGGATTCCCGCGAAGCTGGAGAGGGAATTGATCAGAGTCGAGAACGATGACGACGCCGCGGTCGAGCTCGGTATTGAGTATGCGACGCGACAATGCGAGGAATTAATCAAATTCGGCGTGCGCGGACTGCATTTCTATACGCTAAATAAATCCCATTCGGTCGTGGCAATTCATAAGAACCTCGATCTGTGATACTCCCTGCAACTTTCTTTAGTCACTATTGGGCGCGTGATGCCGGTCAACGAAAGCAGCATGTCTGATAATCAAGCGATTGTTATTGAAGAAGAGAACGAGCAGGTCGAGGTGCGCAAGCAGAAACTTGCGAAAATCCGCGATGGCGGGCAGATC
>DASSGE010000774.1:0-7864 GCA_035693605.1 Binatia bacterium | reverse complement strand
TAGATGCGACGACTGACACACGGACTGTGCGGTGTTACTGCAATGAAGCCCGCGCCAAAAGAAAACTCCGCGGGTTCCAGATAAAACACAGCTATGACAATAGCGCAGGGCTTGTCCCAAGTTTCCAGAGCTATTGTCTTGATTTCGAAATCAGCTCTGTTCATCGGCATCCCGAAACCCCGGGATCTCGGTCGCGGGGGGTCCCGCTTCGGCAGTGTGTGATCGAGGCGAATCGCGTAGCCGTCCTGCACTTGCCTGCCATCGCTGCGTATCGATTACAGCAGCATTACCGGCTTGGTCGCCGCGCCGGTTACGCTGTACCAATTATTGGTCGACTCGGTGTAAACTGGCCCGCAGCGCGCGAGCTTCACGTCGAAGCCTTGGGATTGCAAAAGTCGCAGCACGTCTTCTCCACGAGGATGCAGGCCGCCCTCGTCCAAATAGACGGTCTGCGGCCGGGACTGCGTGCCGCTGGCAATCAGGCTGAACTGGCGCTGGGTCAAAGCTAGACGACCGGTGATGCTATAGGGGTTGGGATCGAGTTTGGACGTCAAGTCCATTCGCTGCGGCGTGGTCGAATTCCATTTTGCCCCCAGCAGGGCTCTGGCAACGGCAGGCCAGTCCGTTACGCCACCGGCGGCGGTCGCGATGACTGCCGACAGGCTTTGGACAATCAGCTCTTGAGGGCTCGACGCCGAAACCGCCTTGCGAGTTTCAGGAGCGCTGCCCATTTGATTCCCGTTGCGTGCCCGCGACAGTGTACAAGGAGGGCACGCTCGTCTAGGATGACGGCCATGCTCGACAACTTCCTGCAAATTCTGCCCGAGGTCATTTTCGACGCCGCCGAAACATTGGGCGGGCGTTGCACGGGACGTTTCTATGCGCTCAACGCCATGGAAAACCGCGTGTACGACATCGAGATGGAGGAAGGGCCGCACGTCGTCATCAAATTTTACCGTCCCGGCCGCTGGAGCCGCGCCACGATTCAGGCCGAACACGATTTCCTCAAGGCGCTCGAAGAAAGTGAAATTCCCGTCGTCTGCCCGCTCGCCGACGCAAGCGGTCAAACTATTTTCGCAATCAACCAAGTGATGTTCACGATCTTCCCGAAGCGTCCGGGGCGCCTCGAGCCGGAACTGAATAAGGAACAGCTGATGCGCCTGGGCAGGTTCATGGCTCGGCTGCATAACGTCGGGGCGACAATAAAAGGCGCCCCGCGTTTACGGCTCGATCCGCAAACTTATGGACGAGAGCCGTTGAAGTTTTTAATCGACGGCAGCTTCATTCCGCTGCAACTCGCCAGCCGCTTCGAAACCATCGTCACGCAAATTTGCGACGCCATTACTCCTCGTTTTGAGGACGTCAGGTACGTACTGCTCCACGGCGATTGCCACTCGGGAAATATTTTGTGGGATAGAGACAATCCCTACTTCATCGATTTCGACGACATGCTCTACGCGCCGCCGGTGCAAGACATCTGGATGCTCACCGGCGGGGACGACGAGTACGGCAAAGAGCAAAAACAGATCTTGCTCGAAGCCTACGAACAGATCAGAACTTTCGATATGTCGACGCTGCAGCTCATCGAGCCTTTGCGGGCGCTGCGCATGATTCACTTTTCCGCGTGGATCGCGCGCCGCTGGGAAGACAGCGCTTTCAAAATGGGCTTTCCCGCCTTCGGCACCGAGCGCTATTGGCAGGAGCAAATCGAAGCGCTCGCGCTGCAATTAGAAAAGATCCGATACCAACCCACCGACCTCTACAGTTGAACGTTGGGTGTGGTTCAGTTTGAGTTCGGCACACGCCTTCATCCGGAGAAAGATTTCTCGCTGCGCTCGAAATGACGGCAGAATAGTCCATCTGTCATCTCGAACGCAGTGAGAGATCTCGGTCTAGCTGAACCACTACGTGAACGTTACTCAAAAGCCGATGCTCGCGAAGCTCGATAAGCCGCTAGCGTTTCGCAGCGGCAACATCCCAGCGGCTCGCGCGGACGACGCCCGCCTTCTCAAGTTCGCCGATCTCGCTGTCACTGCAGCCAATACTATGGAGGACTTCAACGGTATGCTCGCCTAACACCGGCGCAAAGTGGCGAAAGGTCGGCGGCGTGTCGGACATGCGGAACGGCGACGAAAGCTGCCGAACCTTTCCTTCCAGCGGATGATCCAGCTCCAGCACCATGCCGCGTTCCCTGGCGTAATCTCCTTCCAGCACTTCATCGAACTCCAGCATCGGCACCACCGAAATTTCTTTGGGTATGATGGCCAGCCATTCGTCGCGGGTCCTGGTCAGCATGTGTGCTTTGATCTTGCGGATCGCATCGGCATCGCCGACCGGGATCTTATCGCGCATTTCCGGCAGGCCGACGGCGTCGCAAAACGGCGCCCAGAAGTGCGCCTGCGCGAAGGCCGCGTTGCTCAGGTATTTGCCGTCCTGGCATTTTAGATTGCCGATGCTCGGAAAGCCGCGTTTGCGTACCTGCTTGTTGCGGAAGTAGTCGGGGACGTTGGAATTGACGAAAGCCGTGCCGCCTTCGACCAGCGCGATGTCGACCTGTTGGCCGCGTCCGGTTTGCTCCCGCGCAAACAGTGCCGCTTGGATCGATATCACTGCCAAGGCGGCGGAATAGCTGTCCACCGGTTGGCAGAGCATGTCCGCGGGCTCGCCGTCCTGTCCCGTCATCAACGCGCTCACGCCGGACATCCCTTGAGCATTGCGCTCGTTACCGGGCCATTCCGTGAAGCTGTTGCCGAAGCCGTAGCCGCTGATCGTCGCGTAGATCAAGCGCGGGTTGATCTTGCTCAGCGTCTCGTAGTCCGCGCCCAGGCGCTTGTAAACGCCGAGCCGAAACGAACCAAAGAAGACGTCCGCGTCCGCCGCCAGCTTATGGAGAATCGCCTGCCCTTCCCGCTTCTGCAGATTGATTGCGATGCTGCGCTTATTTCGATGTGTGTGGTTCCAGGCATTGGACCGCGCCTCGCGTTCGAGCGCTGCCTGATCAACGGAGAGGTTGTCCCGCGATGCCCGGGCCGCCTGTTGATCGCGGTAGGCACTGCGGTCGGCGACGTCCTCGATCTTCAGAACATCCATGCCCAGATCGGCAAGCATCCAGGTTGCCATGGGTCCGGGCACGAGCCTGGTCAGATCGAGCATACGAAAACGTTCAAGCGGAAGCGTCATCTCGTTGTCCTCTTATTCACTTCTCCATTGAGCGTTAACATGGCGGCACCTATGAACCGCGCTTGACCGCAACTGATGGAGCGACAAAACGACCCTCGGCAGCAAGCCGAGAGGTACTAAACTGTATCGACTAGAAGTCGACTCCTTTTTCCGTGATTCCGGCGAAAGCCGGAATCCAGTCTTGCTTTGGCCTTGCAGCGCGAACGAAGATGGATCGCCGGCCTTTATGTTCCAAGGCGCGGCTTCTATGGCTTAAGGCGATCAGGTGCGTCATCGCCGGGCGTAATATCGAAGGCGTTGGCGGTGCAGCACGTCATCGAGAACGAGCCGACCCGGGCAACCAGAGCTACCAGCTCTTCCGTGCTAAAGGCTGCTTCGGCGGCTGCATAAGTCGCATCGCTAAGTCTCTTATCAGCGAGGAGTTCGTTGGCGATCTGATGCGCGAGCAATTCGCGCTTGTCAGCGGTCGGCAGTTCGGCGCGGGCGTTTATCGCGTCGATCTCTGCCTGCGTGAGTCCCACTTTAAGGCCGTTGCGGCTCTGCGCCGCCCACGGATAATTGGCATTCCAGAATCGCGCCACGGTCAGGGCGACGATCTGCTGTTCGCGGCCGGACAGGGTGCTGTCGGCGATGGCGTCGGTCATGCTGTGGAGGCTCTGCATCAGTTTGGGATTGCGGATATAGGCCCAAAACGGCCCGCCATACGGCTTGCCGCTGGCCTTCGCCCCCGCGATCACCGCGCGCTGTTCATGGTTCATGTCGTCGAGCGTCAGAATGGCAATACGAGTCATTGTATCTCCCCCTGTTTCTATACGGCGCAGCACTCATGTTTACGGCCGTTCGGTCATGACCGTTGCCGGCAAGCAATCCGTAACCAAAATTTAACGACCATTATTTCTGTCGCGAGCTATATCGCCGCACCGATGAACCGTCAAGCACGCGCGTGTTCCGTGAACATCGCCGATAGTCATGCCCCATTCCCTTGGCTTTGTGTTCCAGCACTAATGGGTTTGCCGCAAATTAAATTGGCCGAGGATGTTGTAACGATAATCAATATCGCGACGCCGCGTCCCGATCATTTCCCGCGGAAACGTGATCGACCGAGTTGCACATTTAGTGATATACCGTCCCGTAGAGTCAGGAGGTTGGCGATGATACAGACCGATGTTTTGCTCGACGCGTTCACGCGAGTTTACGAATCGCTGCACCGGACGTTGCCTGATCTCACCGCGGCGGAACTTACCCAGGAGCCGCATCCGCCCATAGGTTGGCTCGCCTGGCGGATTAGTCGAGTGATGGACAGCAACGTGTCGCGGCTTTCCGGTCGCGAGCAACTTTGGATTGGCGATGGTTGGGCCGCGCGCTTCGGCATGCCGCCGTTGCCCGCAGATTTTGGCCGATCGGCCGCGCACACACGCGAACAAGTACGCATCTTTCGCGCCTCGTCCGAGCTGCTGCTCAACTATCACGATGCCACTTACGAGCGGACCAAAGATTATTTGCAGAAGCTGAGCGCTGACGAACTTGCGCGAGAGCTGAACGAGCCCCAGTATCAACCGCTGCCGACCGTAGCCGTCCGCCTGGTCAGCGTATTGGAAAATGCCATGACCAATCAGGGCCAGATTGCCTATCTGAAAGCTTATCACCGGCTCGGCGGGTGGTTCCCTCAGGAGGGCAAGAACGCCGCCAGCTTTCGCTAGAACTCGTTGACAGCGCTCGACGGCAAATCCCCAACGAACTGGCAATTAGTTACCAACGGAGGAACAGCGTGGCTAACCCAACCGTGCGGCGTCAGACCAAGTACGTGCCCTTGACCAAAGAGCAGTTTCGCGAGCGTTTCTTTGCCCGCTTCTACGACCCGGCCTTCGATACGGTCAAATCGGAACTGGAGAAAGTTTTCGCGACGGCGTGGGATGGCTACATCGCCTATCGCAAGTCGCCGCGCAAGAAACCCGCCGGTCATGGGTTTGCCGATGCGAAATTCGAGCTGCCAGTCGAATGGCTCGAGACCCGCGCCAATATTCAAGCGGCCGAGAAGCGCCAGAAAGATCCGAAATCGGCGTCGCGGGTATTAATCGTCAACGGTTCGACGCGCAGCGAGCACAGCTGTCCGGGTGAGATTTCCAAAACCCGCCGCCTGGCGCTGCATGCGCAAAAGACCATCGAATCCTTGCGCGGCTTCGAGGTCGACTTTCTCGACGTATCGACGCTCTCTGACGAACCGTACAAAACTATTTTCCCATGCAAGGCGTGTGTTTCCACGGCTCAGCCGCTCTGCCATTGGCCCTGCTCCTGCTATCCCAATCACGCCATGGGCCAGGTCAACGACTGGATGAACGAGATTTATCCGCGCTGGGTGGCCGCCCATGGCGTGATGATTCTCTGCCCCGTGCATTGGTACCATGCGCCGGCCAGTTTGAAACTTATGATCGATCGTCTGGTATGCGCCGACGGCGGCAATCCGGATCCAACCACGACCAAGGGCAAGAACCCGTCACTGGCAAAGCAGCTTGAACTGAACGGCTGGAGTTATCCCAAACATCTCGCCGGCCGGGCATTCTCCGTCGTCGCCCATGGCGATGCCGCCGGGCCGGAAAATCTCCGCCGCATGTTGACCGATTGGCTCACGGATATGGAAATGATTCCCGCGGGACCGACGGCGCTGATCGATACTTGGATCGGCTGGTACCGACCTTACGCGACCAGCCACGACGATCTCGACAAAGATAAGGCCGTATTCGCCGAGGTGAACAACGCCGCGCTCGCCCTTGCGAACATGGTGAAACTCATCCGCACCGGCAAGTATCACGCGCCAGACGAGAACTTGCACGACACGCGGAAGAAATAGACAGCAGCGGCGGACATTGGGAGGTTATTGATTAACGGAAATACGCGCAGATAAAGGGCCTCGGTCAGTTGGTCCAGCTAGTCAAAATGTCTCTTCTTATGCTTCGTTCATCTAACAGAAAGCCGATTGACAACTCAGCGGGCCGGCGCTAAAGCTCGCGTCAGAAAAAGGATTGTCAAAATTCCAATAGATCGAGAGACATCACATGGCTTATACGCTCGACGACTTCGCCGCCGACTGCCATCGCATCCTCAAGGCTGACGCTGGCCCGGCGGGACGCGATACGGTGCGAACAAAATTGCATGACTTGCTGATGAACGACGATTTCGTCGCCGCCAATTGCGGACCGAACGCCAGCGTCGGCACCAATTTGCTTTATGAAGACCCCGAGCTCGGCTTTCAGATCTTGGCACATATCATGGACCGGGAGTATGCCGGCGGACCGCACGATCATGGCGACTCCTGGGCGATTTATGGCCAGGCGGTCAAACATACCGACATGACCGAATGGAAGCGTACCGACGACGGCTCCGTTCCCGGCAAAGCGATGATCGAAAAGGCGACGAGCTACCGTATGGAGCGCGGCCAGTCCGGCATCTTCCAGGACCGCGCCATCCACTCGATCGCCTACCCCGCCGGCGCGCGCTTCATCCGCGTTACCGGCACCAATCTGGAGAACATCGCGCGCGGCCGCTACAACCAAGAGGCCGCCACCATGGTGGTCGAGAAGCGCCCTAACTTCCGCGGCGCCGCCTGATCTTCAAACCCAACGCGCACCTAAAAACGCCGGAGCATGCTTCGAAAAACTCAGCATGACCGAATCTTGCTGAATCTTTTCAAGACCTATTCCGACCTGAGACTTGTCGAAGGACTCCGATTTAGTTTTTCAACAGCCTGTAAAGACTTGACCTGAAGTCTCTCTCCCGTCCGGGCGCTCGCTCGTAGTTGCCTAGAAGGTACGTCA
Source organism: Binatia bacterium (assembly GCA_035693605.1). GTDB lineage: Bacteria > Desulfobacterota > Binatia > UBA9968 > UBA9968 > DP-20. Next base: position 872 of record DASSGE010000774.1, on the reverse strand, counting down.
TTGGCGTAGTAATCGCGATTGGTGTATTGTAAATTATGATCTTCGTAGAGACGCCGATTTTTACTGCAGATGTGCAAGCACTGCTCAGCGATAAGGAGTATGCGGCCCTGCAGCGGCATCTGGTCAGCCAACCGGATGCTGGCGCCGTCATCGCTGGCACCGGCGGCTTGCGAAAGATTAGATGGACGACGGCGGGACGGGGCAAACGTGGCGGCACGCGGGTGATCTACTACTATGTAGCCGCACAAGCGCAGATTCGCATGATTCTGATCTACCGCAAGGGCATCAAGGACGATCTAACGCCCAAGGAAAAAACTGTGTTACGCAAGATTAATGCGGAGTGGTAACGATGGACAAGAAACTGTTTAAGCGATTAGTGGAAAGCATGGGTCAGATGGATGAAATCGTGCGCGGCGTTAGCGCGCCGTCACGAGAGTTCTATGTCGATGCCGCAAAGGTCAAAGAGATTCGCGCCATGACGGGCCTCAGTCAGCCGGAGTTCGCGAAGCTCCTGCACGTCGACGTCGGTACTTTGCGCAATTGGGAACAGGGCCGACGAGAGCCCACTGGGCCGGCAAAGGCTCTGCTGCGAGCGATCAAGACTAACCCGAAAGCCGTGCTGAAGGCGTTAGCGGCGTGAACGCGGCAAGCGCCCATTTGCCCTGCCGCCTTCAAGCACCTGCTGCTATAGACTAATGATTTGCCTGTAACCGTATCGGAATTTTACACACTCTCCATTTCTGTAGCGATAGATTTTCGCCGCACCGGCTCGTTTGTCGAGCCCACAACTGTTGCGTGCAATTTTTGCGGTTGCTTCAGTTAGGTCGGACCAGCACGCGGCTACGAACGTTCGTGACTAAATGGACAAACTC
>DASSGE010000773.1:0-10261 GCA_035693605.1 Binatia bacterium | reverse complement strand
TAAACTGTCTTCGCCTGAGTCAAGTTTTAAATCCTATCAAGAAAATGCCCGCCCGTTTAATCTTACAAGGAGGTGCTTATGGCTGCTAAGAAAAAGGCCAAGAAGAAAGCCAAAAAGAAAAAGTAGTAGTTAATGAGATGTGGGGTTGTGGTGGTGGAATAAACCCTCCTAACTCTCAGGCGACCAGATAACCGTTCTGGTTATCTATCACAGAAAGCCCTCCGGAAACGTTTCGGGGGGCTTTCTGCTTTTGAAAAACTCTCGTTTGTACTGGTCTCGCCACAGATTAGCGACCGGATAATGATTAGTGCCCCTCTCGGTCTGTTCGTGACATAACCGTTTAAGCACACCACCGAGTACACGGAGCTGTATTGCGTCGCTCTGACCAGTTCGTTAGAGTTATTGGACAATGATGAAGCCCCAAAGGTCGAAATTATTCTTTGCTCTTTGCTTGGTTCAGCTCCTAACTCTCGGAGAAAAACTTCCAGCCAATGGCGCCGAGACGACAACTAGAGCCGACTACAAAGCGGTGCCAATTCTCCAGCCGATGAAGGAGGTCGCGCCGACACCGGAAATCAATCTCACCACACCAGAGGGGAAAAAGATTTCCTTGCGTGACTTTCGTGGCAAAATCGTGATGTTGAATTTCTGGGCCACCTGGTGCACTCCTTGCCGCGAAGAGATGCCGGCGATGGAAAAACTTTATCAAGAATTCAAGGACAGGAACTTTGTTATTCTTGCGGTGGCGGTCAAAGACCGTAAACAAGATGCCATCGATTTCGTCAAGGAACTTAAGCTCACCTACCCAGTCGCTCTCGATCCGGAAGCGAAGGTCGGTCAGGAATACGGTGCTTGGGGGTTGCCTGCGACTTATCTTATCGGCACTAAAGGCGAAGGGCTGGCGCGGGGTTGGGGACCGGCCGAGTGGTATGGTGCGGGTGCACGCAAACTGATCAAAGACTTGGTCGATGGCAAGCGATGACGGACGTCAATGCTTTTGTCGCTTTTGCCGCTGGGATATTTTCGTTTCTTTCTCCGTGCGTGCTGCCGCTGATCCCGTCTTACCTATCTTTCGTTTCTGGAGTTTCCCTCGATGAGATGCGCAGCGAACAAGCGCGAGCGCAAGTACGTTGGCGCGTGGTGCTCAATTCGCTGGCGTTTATCTTCGGCTTCTCGTTGGTTTTCGTCTCCCTGGGCGCCTCCGCGAGTTTTCTCGGTGGCCTATTCATGGGTTATCGCAGTGTCATTCGCATCGGCGGTGGCATATTTGTTTTGCTGGTTGGACTCTATTTGGTTGGCGCATTCAAAATCGCCGCTCTGGATCGCTATCTGCAATTTAATTTGAAGGACAAGCCGGCCGGTTATCTCGGGTCGGTTCTGGTAGGGATCACCTTCGCCGTCGCTTGGACTCCTTGCGTGGGTCCCATTTTAGGAGCGACCTTGGCAATGGCGAGCACCTCTGGAGAAGTTGGCCGCGGGACGTTTTTTTTGATGAGCTATGCCGCCGGGCTCGCCTTGCCGTTTTTCTTAAGCGCGCTGACCATCGATTCTTTTTTTCAGTTCTCAGAAAAACTGCGCCGCTATATCAAAGCGATTCATGTCATTGGTGGGATTCTCCTTATCCTAGTCGGCGCTCTATTGATCACCGACTATATGACATTTTTGAATGCCTACGTGCTCCGTTTTACCCCGGCTTGGCTGCTGCAACGGCTCTAACCGCGCTTTGTTTGACCCGCCATTGTCTAAATGTTAACTTTTTTCGACTCACTTCAAGCCACGCATTCCCGCCCGTAGCGGAGCAACCATGGAAGAACACATCCGGCAAATTTTAAGGGCCATCGGCGAAGATCCTGAGCGGGAAGGGTTGATGAAAACCCCCCATCGTGTCGCTCAAGCATTGACCTTTCTCACCAGAGGTTATGACATGGACCCGGGAAAAGTGATCAACGACGCGCTTTTCACCGAGGACTATGAAGAGATGATCGTGCAGAAAGATATCGACTTTTATTCTCTATGCGAGCACCATTTGCTGCCGTTTTTTGGCAAGGCCCATGTCGCTTATATTCCCCATCACAAAATCGTCGGCATTTCCAAACTCGCTCGTCTGGTTGATGTTTTCGCGCGACGCTTGCAGGTCCAAGAACGCATGACCAACCAGATCGCTACGACCATCATGGAGAAGCTCGATGCTCTGGGGGTGGCCGTCGTGCTCGAAGCGGAGCATTTGTGCATGCGCATGCGCGGCGTGGAAAAGCAGAATTCGTACGTGATCACCAGCAGTCTTCTCGGCGCCTTCCGCACCCGCCAGGAAACCCGGGCCGAGTTCATGAACCTGATCCGGCGCAAGGATTGATCGAGAACGAAATTATGGAAATTCGATTCCGCGATACCTCTGCCGACCGCGTCAAGTCAGATTTGGTCGTTATTCCCGTGCGCGAGAAGCGGACCGACGACCCGGTGATCCGCAATCTTGACCACCGTCTGCGCGGCCACCTGCGGGCACGCATGAGCAAAGGAAATTTCACGGGCGCCGAAGGCACTACCTTAGTGCATCCAACCGGCGGCATGCTGCCGGCAACCTCTGTGTTGCTCGTCGGCATTGGCGGCGGCGACATCAGCGACGATACCTGGCGTAAAGCCGGAGCTAAGGCTCGCAAAGAAGCTGCCGCCATCGGTGCCGATGACTTCGCCCTGCTGTTTGCGCCGGAAAAGAATTCCGAAAGCGCCGCCGGTGCAATCATCGAAGGTGCGGCACTGGCTGGCTATCAGTTCAACAAGTACCGATCCAACGGCAAGCCCGCCGCAGAGATAAAGTCGCTGACGTTGTTCCGCGCCGGTCTGAAGAAAACACCGGGATTGCAAAAAGCAGTGGATACCGCTCAAACCACCGCACCGGGAGTTTTCCTGGCGCGCGATCTGGTAAACGAACCACCCTCAGTGGCGACCGCCAAATTTCTCGGCGCCCAAGCACAGCGCGTCTGCCAGGGCCGCGGACTCACGGTGGAGGTTTGGAACAAAAAGAAAATCGAAGCGATGAAGCTGGCGGGCCTGATGGCGGTCAATCGCGGCAGCTTGGAAGAGCCGCGTTTCCTTCGCATACATTACCGGCCAGCCGGCAAAGCGCGCAAACGTGTCGCGCTCATCGGCAAAGGCATTACCTTCGATTCCGGTGGTCTATCGCTCAAACCATCGAAATCCATGGAGACGATGAAGCTCGACATGGCCGGTGGCGCCGCGGTGATCGCAACCATGAGTTGTCTACCCAAGCTCGGGCTCGACCTCGAAGTCACCGGCTACGTGCCAACCACCGACAATTTGCCGGGTCAGAATGCCCAAAAGCCCGGCGATGTGATTCGTTATTTGAATGGCAAGACCATCGAAGTGTTGAACACCGATGCCGAGGGGCGTTTAATTTTAGCCGACGCGCTCGCTCTGGCGGCGCAGCAAAAACCCGATTATATGATTAACTTGGCGACGCTGACCGGCGCCTGCATGACCGCCCTTGGAACTCAGGTCGGCGGCATCTTTAGCAACAATCAAGCACTGGCGGATACCCTGCTGCGTTGTAGCCAGGACGCGGGTGAAAAACTCTGGCAGTTACCACTGGTTAAAGAGTACAAAGAGCTCATCAAAAGCAGCGTTGCTGACATGAAGAACATCGGCAGCGCCCATGGCGGCGCCATCACGGCGGCGCTGATATTGCAGGAATTTGTCGGCGAGACCGCCTGGGCACATCTTGACATCGCCGGACCCGCGTTTGCCGAAAGCGATAATCTGCTCTGTCCCAAGGGTGGCACCGGGTTTGGCGTGCGTACGTTAATTAAATTCTTAATGAGTTTGTAAGGAGGCTATCGTGGGTAAAATTACCGAAGTGGGCGATAATAATTTCGAAGCCGAGGTCCTCAAATCCGCCGTGCCCGTGCTCGTCGACTTTTGGGCGCCATGGTGTGGACCCTGTAAGGCGATCGCGCCGATCGTTGAAGAAATCGCCGGTGAATACGACGGCAAGTTGAAGGTTACCAAACTTAATGTCGATGACCATCCTGCCACTGCGGCAAAGTACGGCATCCGCGGTATTCCGAATTTACTTATTCTAAAAGGCGGGGCGGTCAAAGAGCAAATTGTTGGGGCGGTGCCTAAAACGAAACTGGTCGCCGCCATTGATAAAGCATTGCAATAAACCGCCTAGCTTTCCCAAACAGCTGGAGCGCTGTACAGACACGGCGCTCCAGCACTTCACTCGACGTCCCAATTACCTGTTCAGAAAACATAACGTCGCATACTGACGTTAATGATAACCCCGACAGCAAACATCATCGACGCCAAGGCCGAGCCGCCATAGCTTACCAACGGCAGGGGCACGCCGACCACCGGCATCAGTCCGGTCACCATCGAAATGTTGATCGTTACATGCCAGAACACGATCGACAGCATACCGAACACCAACAGTGCACCAAAGCGATCTTTGGCGCGCTGAACTACCCGCAGACAATACGCAATCATAATTACGAACATCAGCAACAGGACGGCGCAACCGACGAAGCCCCACTCCTCGGAGAAAACCGCGAAAATGAAATCGGTATGCTGCTCGGGTAGAAAATTCAAACGGTTTTGCGTGCCATGCAACCAACCTTTGCCAAATAATTTCCCCGAGCCCACAGCAATTTGCGACTGAATCACATGGTAGCCCGCGCCTAATGGATCGCGGTCCGGGTCGAGAAAAGTCAGGATCCGGTTGCGTTGGTAGGTCTTGAGAAAGTGCCAACCGATCGGTAAAAACGCGATGCCGGCAGCGACCAGATAGGAAAAAGACCGCAGCCGCAAACCACCCATTAAAACCATACTTATGAAAACGATACCGAGAATGATCGCCGTGCCCAAGTCGGGTTGAATCAAAGTCAACAAGACCAGCGGCGCAACCATGACAAATGGCACCCAGAGATCGCGCAGATAGTATCCTCTAGCCGGCTCGTCGCTTTGAAAATATTTCGCCATGACCAGAACAATGGCCAGCTTGGCGGGCTCCGACGGTTGCAGGCGAAAGAAGCCAAGGTTAATCCAACGTTGCGAACCGCCACCGGAATGCCCGACGATGATGACGAGAATCAAGAGCAGCAGCATCAATCCGTAAAAAGGATAAGCCAACCGATCGATGTAGTGGTAATCAAAGCTGATCGCGACGAACATCGCGATCAGGCCGAGTCCGAGCCACGTGAACTGGCGCATTGGCAAAACGCCGGCATGGCCGGTAACCAGATTGTAATTAGCGCTATAAATCGTGGTGATCCCGATCGCGACAAAGGCCAGGACGAGAAAAAAAAGGCTCCAGTCGAAATGCGAGATCAGTCGACGGTCAATCTGCACGGATTTCTCCCGGCGACTGCACGTGCTGCTTGTCAGCAGCCTGTTTTTGCAGTTCGACGAACTTCTCGAAGACCTTCTTGGCCATCGGCGCTGCCGCATCGCCGCCGTGGCCGCCATGCTCCACGAGAACAGCAATGGCGACCTGCGGCGACTGCACAGGGGCGTAGGAAACAAACCAGGCGTGATCGCGCGTGAAGCGGCTCAGCTGTTCGCTCTTGACATAGCCACCTTTCATCTCGACGACTTGGGCGGTACCGGTCTTGCCGGCACCTTCGATGAGTGGCGACTTAGCCATGCCCCCGGTGCCGCCTTTAACGACGTCAGCCAGCGCATTGTGCACCCGGTTAAGCGTATCGGGTTTCATCTCAATCGTACGAATGAGCTCCGGACCGAATTCCCGCACGGTAGCGCCGTCGACCGCTTCGACCTTGCTGACCAAGCGCGGCCGGTAGAGCTTGCCGCCATTGGCTACAGCCGCCATCATGTTGGCGAGTTGCAATGGCGTTACGGTGACATAGCCCTGGCCGATGGCCACCGATAACGTTTCGCCGGGATACCACGGTTGGCGGTACCGCTTCATTTTCCATGCCGTGTCAGGAATCATGCCGTTACGTTCATCGTCCAAAGCGATACCGGTCTTTTCACCCAGGCCGAAGGCTCGCGCCCATTTGGCGATCTTATCGACGCCCAATTTGTTACCCAACTGGTAGTAGTAAGTGTCGCAGGATTCGACCAACGATCGATGCAAATTCACCGCGCCATGGCCGCCCTGTTTCCAGTCGCGAAAATTACGATTGCCGAAGTGAAAGAAACCGGGATCGGAAATTTGCATATTGGGATCGACCACGCCCTCTTCGAGACCGGCAATGAACATGACGACTTTAAACGTCGATCCAGGGGGGAATTGCCCCTGTGTGGCGCGGTTGCTTAACGGCCGCAGACGGTCGTTCACTAGAGCGCTCCATTCCTTGCCTTTGATGCCGCGTGCGAAGACGTTCGGATCGAATGCCGGCGTGCTGGCGAGCGCCAGAATCGCCCCCGAGTTGACATCGATCGCGACGATCGTGCCTTCCTTGCCTTGAAGCGCTTCGTAGGCGGTCTGCTGCATCTGACGATCTAAGGTCAGGTGCACGGTGTAGCCGGGCACATCGTTCACTTGGTGCAGCACGCGCACGCGGCGGCCGAGCGCGTCGACTTCGACTTGTTGGCCGCCATGCTGGCCGCGTAAGACGTCTTCCCAGTGCCGCTCGAGCCCGGATTGGCCGATCTCATCTCCGACCAGATAGCCCTGCTCTTTATAGTTCTTTAACTGGCGCTGATTGATTTCGCCCATGTAGCCCAAAATGTGCGCGGCGATGGGGCCGTCGGCGTAATTGCGCCGTGGACGGACCCGCAGGCTTACGCCGGGCAAATCGAGCTGATGGGCTTCCACAGCAACCACCGCCGGCCATTCTATATCCCGGCCCAAGACAATTTCATCGAACGCGGCCCGGCTTTTATTTTCTGCATAGGTCTGCAGGAGCTCGTCAGCATCCCATGCCAGACGTCTGGCAAGTTCGCGCAACGTCTGTTCGGGTTCCTTGGTGTCCTCGGGAACGAAAATGAGATCGAAGGAAGGACGGCTATCAACCAGCAATTCGCCGTGGCGATCATAGATCATGCCACGGGTGCCGGGAACGCGCTTGAGCCGTACTCGATTGTTTTCTGACAGGAACGTGTAACGTTCGCCGTGCACCCATTGCAAATGAACCAACCGGGCGGTCAGTCCGAGGAACACGACGGCGAGCAGCACATAGAGATAATTCGCGCGCCGGCGAATTTCCGGCGCGCCATCTTGTTTGTTGATTTGTAGTGCCGCCATAGCTCTAGGGAGACGCCGGTGTCAGTCTATCGACCAAATTTTTACCGCGCCGAAGCAGTGCGAAAACCACAGGTGCGAGCAGCGCCGCGAGCGAAGCTTCCCATAGCACGTAGCGAGCTGCTCCCGCCCAGAAACCATCTACACTCAGGAAGATCGCCCAAATCAACACCATCGTAGCGCCTTTGACCAGGGCTGCCAACAATACCACGACGGAACTGACGATCGGATGATGCAACCAGATTGAACGTGCGCATAGATAGACCGCCAAGTAGACCAGCGACATGGCGAAGGCGTTAAAGCCCAGAATCGGACTCGAGACAATATCAATGGAATAGCCCAAAAGAAACGAGCCGAACGCCGCGCCGACTGACGGATGATAGAGACCTAAGTATACGCACAAGATGAGGATCAGATCCGGCACCACCGGCCCGATCGGCAACAAATGGAATAGGGTCGCCTGCAAGACGATGAGAAAGACTGCCGCGAGAAAAAACAATAGGAACAATTTCATGGGCGCATTATAGCTCAGCGCAAGGCCGGCTAATTTTTAGCAGCTTCGGGTTGCGCGCTGACCACCAGTACGTGTTCGACGCGCGCAGCTTGCACGGCCGGCCACACTTCAACGCTTTGAAACAATCCGCGGTTTTGTTTGCGCACTTTGATTACGGTACCAACCAGCAGGCCCTTGGGAAAAACATTGTCCAGCCCAGACGTCACCAGCCGGTCACCCTCCTGAACGTCCTCGCTGCGTTTCATGTATTTTAGCACGGTGCCGCTTTCGAGCGAACCGGAAACAATGCCGCGACTGCGCGTGCGTTGGACAAGAACGTCGATGCCGCTGTTCGGATCGGTTAGCAAAAGAATTTTCGCCGTCCGACCGGTGACGGCAACGACCTTGCCAACTATGCCCAAAGGCGTCACCACCGCCATTCCTTTGCGCACGCCATCGGCGCTGCCCTTATTGAGGACGCAACTTTGAAACCAGCTGGTCGCACTGTTGGCGATAATCGTTGCAGTAATCGCACCTTTGGGCAACTCGCTGCGAAAATTAAGCAGTTTCTGTAGTTGCTGGTTGGTCGCCTCGGCTTCGAGCAATCGCTGACGTTCGATTTCGAGATTCTGGAGCCGCTTTCTCAGGCGCTCGTTTTCACTGCGAAAACCGGCGAGCGTGTCATAGTGATCGCGAAACCCCTTAATCCAGTTGGCGGTTCCCTGCCCGGCGATCTGCAACGGCCGGAGAATCCACATCAACAGCGCGCCCACCGGTTCGTTCTTAATCTGACCGCGCGCCGTCGCAGTTAAGATGTAAAGCGAAAGAAGAAGGCAAAAACAGGAGCTAAAGAAAATTTGATTCCTGCGTAGGAAAGCAAGCATGGCAGGCTCGATCGTCCCCGAAATACGCAATCCATCATCGCCCTATCTAGTGAACCGCAACCTCCCGCAGTAACGTGATCTCATCCAAGGCCTTACCGGCACCCATCACCACCGCGGTTAATGGGTCATCGGCCATCATGACCGGCAATCCGGTTTCTTCGCGCAGGAGAATGTCCAAGTTGCGCAACAATGAACCACCGCCCGCCAGCACGATACCACGATCGACGATGTCAGAAGCGAGCTCTGGAGGCGTACGTTCTAGCGATAAGCGCACGGCTTCGACAATTTGGTTAATTGGCTCGAGCAGTGAATCGCGAATCTCTTCATCGGTAATAACCACAGTCTTTGGCACTCCGGCGACCAAATCACGCCCTTTAATCTCCATCGTCTGCACTTCGTCACCGGGATAAGCCGAGCCGATGGTAATTTTGATCAGCTCGGCGGTGCGTTCACCGACCAGCAAATTGTATTTGCGTTTGATGAACTGAGCGATTGCTTCGTCCATTTTATCGCCGCCAACCCGCACCGATCGGGAAAAGACGATACCGGAGAGAGAAATCACCGCGACTTCGGTAGTCCCGCCGCCAATATCGACGATCATATTACCGGTAGGCTCGGTTATCGGCAGGCCGGCGCCAATGGCCGCTGCCATCGGTTCTTCGATCAGATAAACTTCCCTGGCCCCGGCGGATTCCGCTGATTCGCGTACGGCACGTTTCTCCACTTCGGTAATGCCAAACGGCACACCGACTATAATACGCGGGCGCACCAAGGTGCGGCGGTTGTGAACTTTTTGAATGAAATAACGCAGCATCGCCTCGGTAATTTCGAAATCGGCGATGACGCCATCTTTGAGCGGCCGAATGGCCACGATGCTGCCGGGAGTACGGCCCAACATTCGTTTTGCTTCCGCCCCCACGGCAAGAACTTTCTTACCGCCGCGTTCATTGCGTTGTTGCACGGCAACCACTGATGGTTCGTTGCACACGATGCCTTGGTTTTTTACATAAATGAGTGTGTTGGCGGTCCCAAGATCAATGGCTAAATCGTTGGAGAAGACGCCAAAAAGGGCATCGAACATCAGTTACTCCTTCTTATGAGCGGCAGAACGGACTTGAGTTAGGAAAAAATATCAGATTTTCCGGATACTGGCAAGGTAATGAAAAATCAGCGGAAAAATCGTTTTAATAGAATCCCACGCGGTTGCATATGAGGAAACCATTTTTTATCATGCCAAGGCTAGTTTTACGTCGTTTTGACGAAAGGTGCGACCACCAATGCTCGATTTTCTACGAAAAAGAAAAAGGAACTGGGCGATCCTCTTCCTGCTCGTGCTTATTATCATCGTTTTCGTCGCGTTCTATGGCGGCAATAAAATGGGCGACCGCGCCACTTCTGAAGTGGCGATGATCAACGGCGAACCAATCAGCCAGCGCGAATTCGCCGTCGAGTATCAACGCATGCTCGAACGTTATCGCGAGATGCTCAAGGGCCAGCTCACCGAAGAAATGATCAAAGGGCTCAATCTCAAAGGCAATATTGTCGAAGGCCTGGTGCAGAAAAAGTTGGTTTTGCAGGAGGCGCGGAGTCTTGGGTTATTGGCCACCGACGACGATGTCGCTAATCAGTTGGCGAAGGTGCCGGAATTCCAAGTCGCTGGCC
>DASSGE010000772.1:0-2559 GCA_035693605.1 Binatia bacterium | reverse complement strand
GCGTGATCGCGCAGAATCTGGATTCCGGCTTTCGCCGGAATGACGAAAGGAATTCCCATGTCCCTCAGCGTAGCTGAAAACGAACTGCTCACCCATGTCGGTCCGGGCACACCCGGCGGCGATATGATGCGGCGCTATTGGCATCCCATCGGTTTTGCCGGCGAACTCAAGGGCCGGCCGCTACGGCGCCGCTTGCTCGGCGAAGACTTGGTCCTATTCCGCGATGATCAAGGGAAGCTCGGCATTCTGACTCTGCGTTGCCCGCACCGCGGCACGTCGCTGGAATTCGGCCATGTCGAAGACGGCGGCTTGCGCTGCTGCTATCATGGCTGGCTGTTCAATACCGAAGGACGTATTCTGCAGATGCCCGGCGAGCCCGGCGACAGCACCTACAAAGACCGCATCAAACAAAAAGCCTACAAACTCGAAGAGCTCGGCGGCATGCTGTTCGCGTATCTCGGCCCCGAACCCGCGCCGCTGTTGCCTCGTTGGGATGTGCTGGTGCGCGAAGACGGCGTGCGCGCCATGGCCGGGCGCGTGATGCACTGTAATTTTCTGCAGGCGGTGGAAAACAGCGTCGACCAGCACCATTTCAAATGGCTGCACCGCACTCCTAAAACCAGATTTTGGTCCAATGAAACGCTGACGTCAGAACCGTTCGCGTACGGCATCCGCGCCACCTTCACGCGCACGGTCAGCGCAGGTTCATTCATGACCAAGAGCTTTTTCTTGTTCCCCAACATGAACAAGGTCGGCTATCACTTGAACGAAGATCATCCCGCCGCCTTCGCGGCGACCCACGAAGGCTACGAAGCGTTGCGCTGGCGCGTCCCGGTCGACGATACCAACACCATGCATTTCACGCTCTACTGTGCGCCGATCGTCGATGGCAAAGTGACGGCGAAAATTCCCAAGGACCAATCCGCCGAAGGATTGGGTGACAGCGTTCTCGGCAAGTACCGTTGGGACGAACAGACCGGCTGGATCGCCCGCGGCGACCAGGATCGCTGCGCGCAAGAAAGCCAGGGAGCGATCTTCGATCGCAGCGGCGAACATCTCGGTGTCTCCGACGAAGGCGTGATTCAGTTGCGCCGCATGTTCAGGGAATGCATCGAAGCGGTGCAAAATGGCACGGACCCAGTCGGCGTGGTGCGCGATCCGGAAAAGAACAAAATGATCACCATCGTGCCTGGAGAAATCCAGGTTGCCTAATCAGGAGCAATCATGAAAATGACTCGCGATAAAATTATGCGCATGACTGTCTTGTTGTTGGCGTGTTTAGTCTACGTCCCGCAGCACTTGCTGGCGCAAGAGACCTTGGAATCGCTGATCGCCGCGGCCAAGAAGGAAGACGAACTCGTGTTTATCGCCGGGACATCGACCTTCGGCGGCCGTAAGGGACTCGCCGATATAGAAGCTGCGTTCAATAAACGCTTTGGCACCAAGATGAAAATCAGCTTCGCGGCCGGCCCGGACATGAACGCGCGCGCAGCGCGCCATATCACCGAGATCAAGTCGGGGCGAAAAGTGTCTTCCGATATATTTCTTGGCTCCCAGTCGCACCAAGCGCTGATGCACAAAGAAAACGCCCTGGAGAAAGTAAATTACGCCGGGATTTTTTCTTGGGTGACCAAAGAGATGGAAATTTTCCCCGGGGAAACCGTCCTGACTTATACCTCGCCCAACGGCATCGTCTACAACAAAGATTTGATTCCGAAAGATAAGGCGCCGAAGAACTATGCCGACTTGATCGACCCGAAGTTGAGCCCGGCCTGGGCCGGCAAGATCGCCATTCCACCCTATGTCGCCTGGCTCGCCGAGCTTTCCCTGGTCTGGGGCACGGAGAAAGTGAAAGACTTCACCCGTAAACTCGTGTCGATAAGCGCCGGGCGCTTGCGCTACAGCGAAGAAGAGCGGGTCGTCAGCGGTGAATTTCCGATCATGGCCAACTTCGGCGATGCGTTAAGCGCCATGTGGACTTGGCAGCCCAAGGGGGCGCCGCTGGTCGCTGTGCCCGGAGTGACGCCGATCAATACCGACTACTTTCAATTGAGCGCGCCCAAAAACGCGCCTCATCCCAACCTGGCCAAGCTCTTCGTCGCCTTCATGGCGACCAAAGAGGCCCAGGCCATTCTGCAAAAACATGAATCGCGCAGCTCCCATCTCGTCGAGGGAACGATCATGCAAAAATATCTCAGGGACAATAAAATTGCCGTCCAGGAACCTAAACTGTCGATCGGCTACTACCTCAGGGGCGAATCTGACGAAGGTCTACAATTCAAAGAAGACTTGGCGAAAATTCTCAAAGGCTCATGAGCAATCCGATCCGACCGAACCATTAAACGTTGAACCCTTGTATGAACAGATGATTTCAAATTACTGGAAGTGGAACAATTGAACTAGGAGTTTGACCGATGTTATCGAGGGAAGACAACGAAACCCTAACCCGCGTCGGCCCCGGCACACCGGCCGGTACGATGTTGCGCCGCTACTGGTGGCCGGTGGGATTTACCGAACATGTCAAAACCAAAGGCAGTCCAGTGACAGCGCGACTGCTCG
>DASSGE010000771.1:0-3608 GCA_035693605.1 Binatia bacterium | reverse complement strand
TCGCTTTGAGTACCAGTCTTCTGTCCAGTTTTTAAGTTGCTCTTGTTGATCGCCATACCTCTTTTGGATAACCCCTAAAAATTTATCGTAGTCGCCCTCTGCTTCCAAAAGATCGTCGTCGGTTAGGTCGGCCCACTTATTTTTCAGCTCGCCTTTGAACTGTTTCCATTCGCCCTTGAATTGATCTCTATTCATACGAGTCTCCTTTCAGCGATAGATAAAAATAAAAGCACATATGATACCAACCCAAAGTGTCGAACCGTTCGCCGCAACAGAGCTTCCCGTGCTTATTGTGAGACAGAACGAGCGAAGCTGTCCCGTGGTCGGCACACTTTGTGCGCTATCGACGGTTAGAGACTTAGGCCCGTGGCGACTTATCGGCCGCGTGCAAGCTCGATTCAGGGAATGACGATCTCAGCAGGGCGTCGAATTTAAGCGACCGCAAATAACTGTGTGCACAGACTGATAATTTAGCGCATGAGCGCCAAAGCAACTGCAACGGACGCGGTGATTAAGGCGGTGCCGGCGAGCGCCAGAGCGGTGAATATCACGGTTCGCCATTGCGATTCGATAAGGTGCGCGCTCATGGCATCGGCTGCTGCACTCCGGCTGTCGGTGAAGAGTGACTGCTGCATCACCTCCTTTGCCGCCAGCACTTCTACCATAGCCGCTTCGAAATCGGCCTGTTTGATGTGTTTACTCAAATCTGATCCCGGTTGGCCGGCCGCTACGGCTGCGGCCTTGAGAACCGCGTTTTTGATATCGCCGCCGCTCACGGTGTAGCGCTCGGCGAGCAGCTGAAAATCAACGTCGGGGGCTAACGGGGTCTTTTTCGGATGAACCTGCAGCTGCCAAATACGCGCGCGCTCTTCCGGTCCCGGGATTTCAAACAGGACATGGGCGCGGATGCGGCGCTCGAATGCCGGATCGAAGTTCGCCGCTAGATTGGTGGCAAAAATAACAATGCCATTAAATGCCTCCAGTTCGCGCAGCAGAACGTTCACGGTTAAATTGCTTTCTCGTTCATGCGGCAGTCCGGCGCCCGAAGAACGGCGCATGGCGATCGCGTCGGCCTCGTCAAATAACAGGACGGCATTTTGCTCGGCTGCGGCGCGAAACGTCGCGACGATATTCTTGGGCGTCTCGCCGAACCACATCGACTCTGCCTCGGCGTAATTGACCACCAGCAGCTTCAGACCGAGCTCATAAGCGATCGCTTCGGCGCAGATGGTTTTACCCGTGCCCGGTGGTCCGGCGAAGTTAAACGCCAGCCCTCGTCCCGAAGTATGCCGTTCGCCCAGGCCCCAACGGTTGAAAATCAAGTGGTGGTTGCGCACCTGCGCCAGCGCCTGCTCGACCGTGCGGCGGGTATGCGGCGCCAAAACAACATCGGCCAAGGTTCGCGCTGGAGTGACAGCGTCCACCACCCTTCGTGATCCGAGCCCAGTAAAAAAAGAAATCAGCGGACTAGCCATAACTGATTCTGATCAATTTCCGTCGGCGAGTCTAGATTGAGGATATAAATAGCGCACGACGCGTGAAGTTTGATCGGCGGCTTTGTCGGTGTCTTTAGCGGTTGGTCCGAATTCCGGGGGCTTTGAGCGATGGAGGTTCATCATGCCGCCGGTAAGCAAGCTTCAGGCTTGCAATCAGTTATCACAACATCCGCGAGCGCGCTTAGAACCGATTGCCCATTCAATTAAGTTTTTGCTTGGGCCGGTAAAACTCAACGGCGTTTTTATAAAAAACGTTCGCCGCCTTTTCTTCTCCTAATGTTTCCAACACCAGTGTATAGTCGCTGTCGAGATACGGCCTGGGCGCGCGGGTGGACGGCAGGTCGGTACCGAACATCAGCGCCTTCGGGTTGGCGGCGTAGAGTTCCTTCAGCGCTGGACCGACGTCGAAGTCGACTCGGCCAAAGCCGGTGGCTTTGACGCGCACTCCCTTCTCCGCGAGTTTGAGCAGCGTCGGAAACCCGGCTTTGGAAAGACCGATATGATCGATGCTGACCGCCGGCAGTGACACGAGAGTGTCGAACAGACCGGCCGCGTCGGTGGAATCGATATATAACTCGGTGTGCCAGCCCACCAGTTTATGGACCCGCCGCGCGAAGCTTTCCAGATGCTTGATATCTTCCGAACCGCCGCGCTTGACGTTGAAACGAACGGCGCGAACGCCGGCATCATTGAGTCCCTGCAACTCCGCATCTGAAATCGTCTGCGGCACTTGGGTGACGCCGACAAACGTTGGGCCGAGCACTTTCAACGCGTGAAATAAATAGGATTGATCCAATTCCTGGAAAGAGCCGGACACCACCGCGCCGCCGCACAGATCGATGTCTTTGACCCGCGTTAGATAGTCCTCGCTGGTGAACGCGTCGGGCATGAAGCCCTGATTGGCCACGACCGGAAAGTTCTTGTCGATGATATGAAAATGACAATCGAAATATTTCTGTTTCAAGGAAAATCTCCTCTCAAGATACTTGAACCGCATATCTCACTCGCGCGGTGCTAGCAAGCGCGGTTCTTTAGCCTTCATGTAAGTCGGGCGCCGAAAACTACACGCCGAGGACGCCGAGAATTACCGTTTCAACAACTCTGTCGCTCTCTGGTGACTCTTCGTAGCAGCCCCAGACTACTTTCAAAAATTATCGCGCCGCATCGTTCTCACAATTGATCAGCCCTCTCGCAGCTTGAGCAGCGTCGGAATATCCATTGCTTCCTCATACAGACGCAGGCGTCTTTCTTTGCGCTGGGCGCCGAGCATGGCCATGCGGTCGGCTAGTTCGTTGCCTTCGGTGCCGACATGGGCGGCGACGTGGGTGAGGTTAAGCTCTTCTTCGATACGTAGGAAAATCGCGTAACAGTCCTGGATAATTTCCAAGTTCTTGATCTCGCCGCCAGGCTTCTTCCAGCCGCGCTTTTCCCAGCCTGGCGCCCAGCTGCGAATGCAGTTGATCGAATATGCCGAGTCGCTGCAAATTTCGACGCTGTTGCCGGTGTGGATCTCCGTTTCGGCCATGCGCAAGGCGTGATAGAGCGCGTTCAGTTCGGCGGTGTTGTTGGTCCCCATCGGGTTGTACAAGCCGAACCATAGTTGCGTGAGTTGGCCGGCGCGATACACGACGATGCCGGAGCCGGCATTGCCTGGGTTGGGCTCGCAGGCGCCATCACAATAGATGCTGACATCGAATTGGTGAGCGGTATGCGCGGCAAGGCGTCCCCTGTGGACTGTGCCGGCTTTTGGCGCACCGGCTGGTTTAGGCTGATGGCTAGTTTTGCCGCCGCGATTGAAAGCTCGTTCGGCCTCTTCACGGGTGGCGAAGGACTTGAAACGCGCTCCAGCAAACTTGTCGACGGCCCGCTGCGCGGTCGGCCAATCGCTGAAGACACCGGTCTGCCGTCCGGCCCATACCACGTAAAATTTTCGCGCCATGCTGCGTTGCTTTGCCTCCTAGAAAAATGGGTATTCAGGCTTTAATTGTCTGGCTTAATCTTTTCACCGCCAAGAGCACACCGCGGCGGAGTCGGAATTCAATTTCAAAACGACATTGTTCAGCGATAAGAGCAGGCAGTTTGCGGTCTAAATTATTTGCTCCGTCCGTGTTC
>DASSGE010000770.1:0-3634 GCA_035693605.1 Binatia bacterium | reverse complement strand
ATCGCCGTCGCGCCTGTCAAAACACGGAATCTCGTTGTCGAGGCTAGTTCATCGCTCATTATATCGTTCGTTCAAGGTTCAAGCTTTCGGGGTTTTACGCCCCGCAATGAATTAGGAATGCTTCAATCGCTTCAGGGCGTCGACGCCGTTGATGACCTTGGCTGGGCCGCTGACTGGCCAGTAGAAAGCGATCCCCGGGATTGGCACCGACGGTTGTCGACACGGCCGATTTTTGTGCATTAACTGAAACGATGTAATTCAAGAACGAAACTACCGGATCTATTTCGATGGATCTCGAATGTCGATGCACAACCGTTGACTTTCTCCAGCACAACTCCGGCAATACTCCCGCGTCACATCGTATGAGACGCGATATTTACGGATTGAGCGCCAGTAATCTTTTCTGCGCCTCGTCGATCTTGGCGTTCCAAAGGTTTTTTTCCTTGTAGAACTGTACCGCAGCTGGATGATACGGAACCGTTACATCGGCGGAGGCGGCGCGTTCGCGCGTCCAGTCCTGGAATTGGGCATGCAGCGGTGGCAGTTTGTCGACGTTGTCCCAGATCGATTTAAGCGAGGCTTGGACCACTTCATTCGACAAACCTTTGTGGCCGAGCATGTAAATGTCGAAGGTCAGGACGCAAGTATCGCCGACGATGCCGGTGGAAAAGCCGGATTTAAGCGTTGTCGTCGAGTATCCGGGAACGGCTTTCCTGACGCGCGCGTCGCCCTGCTGGCTGCAATCGATGGGCAGATGACGCACGCCGACGGCGGCGTCGGCTTCTTTGACTTTGGCTGCGCCGACCGCGTGGATACTTACGTCGGCACGGCCCTGAGTGACGGCGTCGATGCCTTCGTTGACGGCGGGCACGGGAACGACTTTGACATCGTCCCAACTCAGTCCTGCGCTCGCCAATGCGGCGTAGCCGTGATACCAAATCGCAATGTTGGCGGGGTACTCGCCGGTGACGCGCTTGCCTTTGAGCTCGTGAAAGTTTTTTACGCCATCCTTTTTTACCACCAAACCGATGAACAGCGGCGAACCTCGCATGATCAACCGCGCGTTGGGCACATGGGGCAGTGGATTCTTACCGCCGATTTTGAGTTTCACCGGGCCTTGATAGGCAAGATTGGATTCCACCGCATTGATGATGGCGAAATCGAGTTCTCCGCTATCGAGCAACGGTAGTAGCGTGCTCGTACCCGTATAGGGTTGTACGACAGATTGCATCGCGCCGGCGCCGCTGATGGTCTTGGCCAGGCCGGCGCCGACGGCGTAAAAAACGGTGCCCGCGGGGTTGGTGCCGATGGTCACCGAGGCGGGGAGCTTCTGAGCTTGGCTCCGCGCAGGCGCGCCGAGCGACAGGGCGATAATGAAAATGGTGATGACTCTGGGAAGATAAATCATGACGAGCCTCCGGTTTGTTACTATCCTCAATTTATTCGTCCGACTGACGTGGCCTACGGTTTCCACGCCATGAGTTTTTTCTGCGCCTCGTCCATTTTTGCCGACCAGACGCCGGCGTCTCTGAAATAGCGAATCGCGGCGGGATGATAGGGGATTGTTACTTCAGGGTCGACGGCGCGGGCCTTCGTCCACTCGACAAAGCCGGGGTGGAATTGCGGTAGCTTGTCGATGTTGACCCAAATCGCTTGCAGCACACTGCGCACGACGGCGTCGGGCAGTTTGGCATGGCCGACCAGATAAATGTCGTAGGTGTAGGCGCAAATGTCTTCCAATATTCCCGACGACGTGCCGCCTTTCACGGTCGACAGATAATAGCCGGGGATCGCTTTCTTGATTCTTTCTTCGCCGAGCTTGGAGCAATCGAGAGATAAAAAGCGAATGCCGACGGCGGCATCGGCTTCTTTCAGTTTTGCCGACCCGATAGCGTGGGTGGTGACGTCGGCGCGGCCCTGGACTAGAGCATCGACGCCTTCATTGACGGCGGGCACCGGTACGACTTTGACGTCGTTCCAGCCGAGACCGGCGTTCGAAAGCGCGCCGAACATGTTGTACCAGACCGCAAGCTGCGCCGGATACTCGCCGGTGGCGCGCTTGCCTTTGACATCGGCCAAGGATTTGATCGGCGAATCTTTGCGCACGATAAAACTGCTGCGCAGCGGCGAGCCGCGCATAATCAGCCTTGAACTCGTGACATGGGGAAAAGGATTGCGGCCGCCGACTTTGAAATTCGCGCCGCGGTAAACCATGGCCATGTCGACGGCGTTGACGACGCCGAAGTCGAGTTCGCCGCTGTCGAACAGCGGCACAAATGTGCTGGTGCCGGCAAAAGGTTGCACTTGCGCCTGGATCGCCGCTGCATCGCTAATGACTTTGGCTAAACCGCTCGCAAGCGAGTAGAACAGGGAGCCCGGAGGGTTTGAGCCGATGGCAACGGACTTTGGTAGTTGCTGAGCCTCGCTAGCGCTGCTGACGATTAGAAATGCGATTACGATCAAGTTGCAAGCAAACGCTCGACGCATGAAGCCTCCTCGAGAAATCGGCGGTTACTGTAATGCGAACCCAAGACAGCGTCAACGGAATAGTTCGTGATTGTGAAGGATCTGCAAAAAATGAAGGTCTAGAAGGCCAACGCTGAGGGGCGATCCTTCGCTCGCCCCACACTTAACCGGAATTACTTCCCCATAACTCCTTGCTCGCCAACCTCGCGCCTTCGGCCATGGCTTCAAATTTGGCCCAGCAGATTTGCGGGCTGCCGACTCTGGGGCCCAAGCCGCAATCGGTGCCGGCCATGACGTTTTCCTTGCCGACGATCTTGGCATAACGGACCAATCGGTCGGCGATTGCTTGCGGATGTTCGACAATGTCGGTGGCGTGGCCGACGACCCCGGGGACAAGCACTTTGCCGGCCGGGAGTTTAACTTCTTGCCAGACGCGCCATTCATGTTCGTGGCGCGGATTGGCGGCTTCGATGGAAATCGTGTTGGCCTTTACTTTCAAAATAATGTCGATGATGTCGCGTAATGGGATGTCGTACTTGTGCGGGCCATGGTAGCTGCCCCAGCAAGTGTGAAAGCGCACGCGGTCGGGGGAGATGTCACGTAAGCCGTGATTGAGCGCCTCGACGCGCAACTCGGCATACTTGCGATACTCCGGCACCGACATGCTGGACATGAACTGCCAGCCGTCGGGCAAATCCGGATCGTCAATTTGCAGCAGGAAACCGGCATCGGCGATGGCTTTGTACTCTTCGTGCATGGCATCGGCGATGGCGACGAGATAGGCCTCGTCGTTGGGGTAGTAATCGTTTTTCATCCAGTGCTCGATGGTGCCCGGGGCGACAGCCGGGAGAAAAGCTTCCACGTATTTCTGACCTTGCAGGCCGGCCTTGAAGTCGGTGATCTCCGCTTTCAACGAGTCATGGCCAATATATTTCAGCGGTGCGTTACAAAACACCCGTTTGACGTTGTCGCCGCGGTGGGAGGTCCGGGCGTTGAAGTAGTCGCTGAATTCGGTCAAATCCCTGGCGTAGATGGTCGAGGTGTGGTCACTGGCTTTGACCTCGCGTTCGATGAAGCCGCTCAACCGGTCGCGGGCGTAGCGCGAGAAATTGGATTTGCCCTGTTCGCCATCGTTGATAATGTCGAGGCCGCAGGCGATTTGTTTTTT
>DASSGE010000769.1:0-6943 GCA_035693605.1 Binatia bacterium | reverse complement strand
GCTCCCTTCAATCCTTTGGGGACGGGAGTCTTGTTGTTTTTTTTGGGCGGCGCACTGTCGTTCATATTTGGTCCGGTCGGACTGCTCCTGATGTTGAGCGGCGTAGCCTTTGTAATTTGGGGTGGATTGATCAGCTGGCTTAAGAAAGCGAAATAGTTATGGCAGAAGCTGAAAAGAAAAAAGGCGGTATCTGGTCACGGCGGGATTTTTTCACACGCTTGGGCTGGGGTGGATTTGGCATCTTCGGCGGTTTGGGTCTCCTTGGATTTCTCCGTTCAGCATTTCCGCGCGTATTGTTTCAACCGCCGGCTACATTCAAAGCTGGGTTACCGTCGGATTACGCTCTTGGAGAAGTCAGTGAAAAATATAAACAAGACCAGCGGGTTTGGATCGTCCGCGAAGAAACCGGCGTCTATGCAATCTTTGCTAAATGCACGCACCTGGGCTGTACGCCGCGTTGGCTCGCTGCCGAGAACAAATTCAAATGCCCTTGCCACGGCAGCGGATTTTACAAGTCCGGCTTGAATTTCGAAGGGCCGGCGCCGCGTCCGCTCGACCGCTTCAAGCTGAGTGTCGGTGACGATGGTCAGCTTGTAGTCGATAAGAATAAAATTTTCCGGGGTACTGCAGGCGTCGATCCCGATGAGCAGTATCCGGATAGTATCCTCAAGGCCTAACGGAAATAAATCATGAGCCTTTTTGAAAAGATCAAGAACGATATCGTTGAGAGCCAGGTTTGGAAGGCGATTTTTCGTCATGGCTATGATGACACGCCGCGCAATCGTGTGATGATGGTTACTTCCAATGTCTTTCTCCATCTTCATCCTGCCAAAGTGCGGCGCCATGCCGTGCGCATGCGCTTCACGTGGTGCATGGGCGGACTCACTTTTCTCATGTTTCTGATCACCGCGATCACGGGGATTTATTTAATGTTCTACTACCGGCCGGTGGCGGAATACGCTTACGCCGACATGAAATATCTCGAATTCGATATGCCGTTTGGCATGCTTATGCGCAACATGCATCGTTGGGCAGCCCACGCGATGATCGTATTTGTCTGGCTGCACATGTTCCGAGTATTTCTCACAGGCTCGTACAAACCACCTCGTGAGTTCAATTGGATCGTCGGCGTGTTGCTGCTCGTGTTAACCCTGTTACTGAGTTTTACCGGGTACCTTCTTCCTTGGGATCAATTGGCGATCTGGGCTGTTACCGTCGGATCCAACATGGCTAGGGCGACGCCGCTGTTGGGTTATGAAGGCCCGTTCGCCGAGTTTGTCGGTGCTAATCCGATCTATGACGCCCGCGCCTTTCTCTTCGGCGGCGGCGAGATCGGGCCGCACACGCTTTTACGTTTTTACATTCTGCATTGCATTTTTATTCCGCTGGTCGCCAGCATCCTGATGGCCGTGCATTTCTGGCGTATTCGGCGCGACGGGTTTTCCGGTCCATCTTTATAGACGCTGCGAAAAACGAGGCTGATTATGGCAGACGCGGCTCAACAACGAAAACTTCCGGTCGACGATAAGATTCACACCTGGCCGCACCTTGTGCGGATGGAGTTTCTCGTCGCGCTGTTCGTCATGATCGGCCTGACCATTTGGTCGTTGACCATCGATGCGCCACTCGAAGAGCCGGCCAATCCGACCAGAACGCCCAATCCGTCAAAGGCTCCTTGGTATTTTCTTGGCTTGCAGGAGATGCTGGTTTACTTCGATCCCTGGCACGCCGGCGTAGTCTTGCCAACTTTGATCATCGTCGGTCTGATGGTGATTCCATTCATTGACACCAATCCGCGTGGCAACGGCTACTACTGCTTCAAAGATCGCAAGTGGGAAATTCTGACTTTCATATTCGGTTTCCACGTTTTATGGGTGGTCATGATCATCATCGGCACGTTTTTCCGCGGTCCAGGTTGGAATCTATTCTGGCCGTGGCAGCACTGGGATCCCCATAAGGTCGTCGCCTTGACCAATGTCGATTTGCCTTATCTGCTTGGAATTCGCAGTTATTGGCTAGCGGCCGTGTTTGGATTGGTCGCGATCGGCGTCTATTTTGTCGGCGGCATGTTGCTGTTCTATTGGTTCGTCATCAAGGTCAAAGGCAAAGAGTTTCTCGAGCGCTGGGGCATGGTGCGATTCACCATCACCGGTGTGATTCTCGTCCTCATGATGTCGTTGCCGGCGAAAATGTTTTTGCGCCTGGCCTTCAACGTCAAATACGTCTTGGTTACGCCGTGGATTAACATCTAAATGTTTTACGTGGCAAAAATTCTTCAAGCTTTAGGGCTTGCGGACATCGGCTATGCTTTGTTCGTCGGCATCATGAGAAATTCTTCCATGGCTGAAGAAATCGTTTTAACGCTCATCGGTCTCGGAGTATTTTCGTTGGGCCGTGCGCTCGAGCGCAAGGTAGTGTAAGGGAGTCGGGATGGCGGAACGGGGAGTCGACCAAAAAGAAGAGAAGAAGTCTTACGGTAGTGTTTTCGTGCTCGGCGCGGGCATACTGGCAGCGTTGTCTCTTTGGGCTTTCCTTGATGACAATATCACGCGCCGGCCTTGGAAAGGTTTCCAGGCGAAATTCTACCGGCTTGATTATAACAAGGCCAAGGCCGCTTACGATGAAGAGGAGAAGAAGCTTCAAGCCGACGACAAATATAGAGATTTGACTCAGAAGCTGGCGGCCTTTCAAGCCAGCTTGGCTAACGGCGACATCGGCAAAAGGCTTCGGGCGCTTGAAAGCGAAGAAGCGCGCACGACCGTTAAGTTTCAGGAAGTCGATCAGAAGGTTAAGGACGTAAAAAGCGAACTCGAGGAAGCCTGGTACGAGCATGATCATGCGGTGCAGCAAAAGCGCAATCCACAGCCTTATCTCGACGAAATCGCTGCTCTGGACAAGAAAAAAGCGGCTTTGGAAAAAGAATTGATTCCGGTGCGCGACAAGCGCAATCAGCTCAAAGAGGAGATCAAAAAGATTCGCTCGGGCGCTAAGGATATCGAAAGCGAACTCGACAAAATGACCGGCGAGCGGGACAAATGGGTGCGCGTGATGGAAAACGTGACCTTTAAGCTGGGTCCGTTTAGTTTTTACAAGATCCCTAAGATCGCCCAGGTTTCCCTCGATGAATTCGACCGCAACCGATTCGACCAGCCGGTGGCTAGGGTCGACCGCTGTCAGACTTGTCATCTAGCGATCAATCGGCCCGGTTTTGAGAAAGAAGCCAATCCCTTCAAGACCCATCCTCGGCGCGAAGTGCTGCTCGCCGACAATGCCCATGCGCCGGATAAATTCGGCTGCACCGGCTGCCATGAAGGCCAAGGCGTCGCCGTCAATAGCGTCAAGCAGGCCCATGGCGAGGTCCATCTGTGGGAATTTCCGCTCCTACGCGGCAATAAAGTGCAGTCGAGCTGCACCTCGTGCCACCTAGATGTTCAGAAGTTCGCGGAGGACGCGCCGTTGCTGGCCGAAGGGCAGCGGCTTTTCGAGCAGGTCGGTTGCACCGGCTGCCACTTGGTCAAGGGGTATGAAAATATTCCCAAGATCGCGCCGAGTTTGCGAAAGATCAGCGCCAAAGTAGATCCGGGTTGGATGGTGCGCTGGATCGAGAACCCGCACAAGTTTCGCCCTCGCACGCGTATGCCGAATTTCGATTTGAAACAGGACGATGCTGTGGCGATCGCCGCTTATCTTTGGTCGCAATCCAAGGAGGAGGGCGACAAGTGGACGCAGGATCATCCGGTGCCGGCAGGATTTCGCGAGGGCGATCCTAACGACGTCGCCAAAGGCAAGAAGCTCGTAGAAACTATCGGCTGTAAGGGCTGTCATGGTTTTGCCGACGGCGAGTTCACGACACCGCTCGGTAAATCAAAGGACCTGATTCCTAATTTGAAAGACATCGCCGCTAAAGTCACCGGACCCCAATGGATCTATCACTGGATCAAGGATCCGCGTGGTTTTGCTCCCGATACGCGCATGCCGAGTTTGCGCTTGTCCGACGACGAAGCACTGTCAATCACCAACTTTTTAATGAGTCTTGGTGGCAGACCCGACGCCGTTGCCGGTATCCAGGAAAAGCTTGCCGATTCCAACAACATTAAACGGGGCGAGGGGTTGGTAAGAAAATGGGGCTGCTTCGGTTGCCACGACATCAAGGGAATGGAGAAAGAATCGCGCGTCGGAGCTGAGTTGACGACCTTCGGCTCAAAAACAGTCGAAGAACTTGGCTTCGGCAACCGTACCGATGTTAAGCCGACCTGGGATGATTGGACATACTATAAGCTCAAGACGCCGCGCGGCTATGCCACGGAGCGCATCGAGCAGCTGATGCCGCAGTTCGCTCTCGAAGATGAGGATATCAAGGCGCTGCGGACTTTACTGGGCGGTTTTCGCGAACGGAAAGTGGCGCATCGTTACCAAGCCGATCAGGGCTTGCGTGTCCAACAAGTGGTCGAAGGCCGGCGTTTGATGCAGCAGTATAATTGTGTTGGTTGCCACGAGATCGAGAAGCAAGGCGGCTTTGTCCGCAAGTACTATCAAGAAAACGTCGCGCTGGCGCCGCCGCCATTGAATGGTGAGGGAGAGAAAGTCCAGTCGCAGTGGTTCTTCGACTTCATCAAAGCGCCGGGCACGCTGCGTCCGTGGCTCGAAATCAGAATGCCGACTTTTGGGCTTTCCGACGATCATGCTACTCAATTGGTTAATTACTTCAACGGGCTGTCGAAGGTGGAACAGCCTTATCATTACATCGACGATCGCAAGATCACGCCGGAAAATATCGCAGCAGCGAAGACTTTGGCTTCGGCCGAGTATTTCAACTGCTTTAGCTGCCATGTGCAGGGCGGGAAGAATCCGGAAGGTCCAAAGGAAGGTTGGGCCCCCGATTTGGCAATGGCGCGGCAGCGCTTGAATCCAAACTGGATTCTCAAGTGGCTCAGAGACCCGCAGAAAGTTCAGCCGGGGACAAAAATGCCATCGTTTTATCCCGGTGGTCCGGACAACATTCTCGGCGGTAAGGAAGACCTTCAGATTGAAGCGCTGCGCGATTACTTGATGTCGATCGGGCGCGGCGGGGCCGCTCCGGCCGCGGCGGCCACGACACCGCAAGTTGCTAAAGCAAAACCGGTAAAGTAAATATTAATTTGTGAATATAGGAGTGTCCTGGTCGTCCAATCGATGACCAGTTAGATGGAAGGAGAAAAATACATGAATAAATTAGGCTCGTTTGTTTTGGCTATGTCGTTAGTAACCGCCCCCGCCGTCAGCATGGCAGCTTATGAGGGTGGAGACGTGAAAGATGGTGGTTCCATTTCCGGGACGGTCAAATTCAAAGGCACTGCTCCCGCCCCCAAGAAGCTAGATGTTGGTAAGGATAAAGAAGTCTGCGCGAAGACCCCTAAAATGGATCAGTCATTGATCGTCGAGGGTGGCAATCTCGTCAATGCGGTGGTCACGCTCACCGATATCAAAAAGGGCAAGAAGATCGAGCTCAAAAAAGTCAAGCTCGACCAAAATGGGTGCGAATACTCACCCCATGTTTTGGCGTTTCCAGCGGGCACGACCGTTGAAGTGCTCAATCCGGACGGGATTCTCCACAACGTCCATTCCTATAGCAAGGTGAATACTCCCTTCAACATGGCCCAGCCAAAGTTTAAAAAGACTTTGGATGTCAAAGTCGACAAGCCCGAAGCGGTCGAGGTGAAGTGCGATGTTCACGGCTGGATGCATGGATGGCTGGTGGCGACTGAGAGCCCTTACGTCGCAGTCACTGACAAGTCTGGCAGTTTTAAACTAGACAACGTTCCGGCGGGTAGCTACACCGTCGAACTGTGGCATGAGAAGCTCGGCAAGAGCACTCAGAAAGTTACTGTCAAGGCTAAGGAAGATGCCAAGGTCAATTTCGAAGTAGCCGGCAAGTAATCTTCTAATCTACGGAAAAAAAAGCGCGACATCTTTTGGGTGCCGCGCTTTTTGCATTTCTATCCCGCTAATCTACTGTCTCGCTCGACCTTATTCTTGAAAAAATTCCAAGCCCGTTCCAGATCGATCGGCGGCAAAGCTTCGATCTGCCGTTGCTTTGATTCATCGATGGTCAACGGGATCGGGATGCCGATTTGCAGGGCGCCGAAAAGCACTTCGGCCGCCTCCTCCAAGTAGATCGCCATCATTATCGCTTCCGGAATCGTTCTGCCGACGGTTACCTGACCGTTACCGCGCAGCAGGATGGCGGGCCGGTCGCCGAGAGCTTCGCCAACGGCTGTGCCGAGTTTTTCGTTGGAGATCAGATCAGGTGTTGCAAACACCGGCACTCCACCGGCGAAAAAACTGCCGTGATTGTGCACCGGCTCGAGCCGGCGATCGGTCACCGAAAAAATATTAGCTACGCGCGCGTGGATGCGGGTTATAGCATTGACCCGCGGCTTGGTTTTCATAATTGCCGTGTGCAGCCATGCTTCAAAGGGCGGCGGATGGCTTCCTTCGACCACTTCACCCTTCAGGTTCATGGTCAGCAATTGTTCTTCACGCACCAATGCCAGACTAATACGCGGGGTAACCAAGAAGCTTTCGCTTTCGGGTATACGGGCGCTGACATGACCAAATCCTTCGACCAATCGCAGATGCGAGAGGATCCGGCTGGCGCTGACAATATCTTTTCTCAATTGATTAACCGTCGACATAGGACTCCTTTAAAGTTCCAAATTTTTGGGCTATATTAAGCTTCTCCGTTTACTGGGTTAAGCGAGTGAGCCATGAAAGTTAAAGTTGAATCTTACGCCGACTCCAAGGGCCAAGAAAGTCCCACCCAGTTTATGCTCGGAGCGCGAGCCATCAAGGTAGAAGCTTGTGTGGATCGCTGGTACGGCGAGCAAGCTTGTTATTATCGGGTTCTCGGCAGCGACGAGAACTCGTACATTCTCAAGGGACCCCTTGAAGATGGCAGCTGGGA
>DASSGE010000768.1:0-3472 GCA_035693605.1 Binatia bacterium | reverse complement strand
GACGGACCGGAAGCCAACGACCCGACGACGTTGGAACATGCCGGCAATGGTTTTCTCATGCGCCAGGGCTATACGATTGTCTGGTGCGGCTGGCAGGGCGATTTGATGCCGCTCAAGAACTGGCTCGTGCTCAATGTTCCTGTGGCCACCAACAAAGGCAAACCGATCGTCGCCATAACGCGCACCGAGATCGTCGTCGATGAGAAAGGCGTCATGTCGCAGCCGCTGAGCGGCGACGAGCGAGTGAAAAGCTACGAATGCGCGACACGCGAAAAGTCCCAAGCCGCGCTCACCGTCCGCGAACAATCCTACGGCAAGAGAATTCCCGTTCCGGCGAGCGAATGGGAATTTGCCGCCAGCGTCAAAGATCCGCGCAGCGGCCAAGAGGTCATCAAATCGAGCCGCACCGACCTCTATCTACGCAACGGTTTCAAGCCCGGATACATCTACGAATTCATTTATCCGGCGAAAGATCCGCTCGTCTTAGGCTTGGGCTTTGCCATCGTGCGCGACTTGGTTTCTTTCCTGCGCTTCGAAGCGAAAGACCGAACCGGCAAACCAAACCCTCTGAAATCCAGTGTATGGACTCACTGTTTTACACACTCCCCCCGAAACCGGGGGAGCCGGAGACCGGGGATCACTCACGCCTACGCCTGGGGCCGCTCCCAGAGCGGGCGCTTCCTGCGCGACTTCATCTACCATGGCTTCAACGAGGACGAATCTGGTCGCAAAGTCTTCGACGCCATCGCGCCCCATGTCGCCGGCGGCGGGCGGCTGTATTTGAACTACGAATTCGCTCGGCCAGTAACTTCATCGCAGCAACACACCAATCAGCTCGATCCGGAGCTATTTCCGCATGCGTATAACATCATCAAAGACGCGCAGACCGGGCGCAGCGATGGCATATTGAAACGTCATAAAACGGATCCGCTGATTGTCCACACCCAGACTTCTACTGAGTATTGGCAAAAACGCGGCTGCCTCGCTCACACGGACGGCAGAGGCAACGATCTCAAACTTACTGAAAACATCCGCCTCTACGTCATCGCCAGCGCGCAGCACAACAGCCCGTTTGGCTCCGAACCGGCCAAAGACGGCAGCCAGTTTCTCGTCAATCCTTTACCGGCAGGCGATGTCTTGCGCGCCCTGATGGTTGCCATGGATTTGTGGGCGACAAAAAATATTGAGCCTCCGCCGAGCCGTTATCCCAACGTGAAGGACCGCACATTAGTACCGCCGACGCGTAACCGCTTTCCAAAAATTCCCGGCGTGAACTTCGCCGGCCTGCACAACCGCCAACTATTTCTCGATTACGGCAAAAACACTCTGCGCGGCAAGATGGAAACCCATCCGCCGCGACCACTCGGCAAAGCGTATGAAATCCTCGTGCCCAAGGTAGACGCTGACGGTAACGATATCGCCGGCATCCGTCTGCCGGCGATCACAGTCCCCGTCGGTACATACACCGGCTGGAACCTGCGACCACGCGGCTTGGCGGAAGGCGAACTAGCCGGCTTGCTCGGCTCGTTCATCCCCTTCGCCAAAACCAAAGCGCAACGGCGCAAAACCGGCGATCCACGTCCAGCGGTTGAAGAGCGTTACAAGAACAACATCGACTATGTGTGTCAAGTGAGTCAAGCGTCGCGCATACTCGTTGAGGATAGATATCTGCTGGCCGAAGACGCCGAACGCATGATCCGCGAAGCAAAGCGGCGACGTATACCCGTAAGGGCAAGAAGATAGCGATCACCGCTGTGAGGGTGACGGTTCTAGTCGGGTTGGGGATCGTCCGTAGTAGTCGACAAACTTCCGTGAAAGACGGCATCATTACGTCCATTCCAAGCAGGAATTTTTTGGCCCCGATTGGAACTCTCTGTATGGCCATCGAAAAAAGTTCGTTGCCACAGTTCGAAATTGAGCAGCATCCAGATTTGACTATGGCAGTCACGCAGCCCTTCACGGTGCCAATGCAGCAGTTTCTCGATATAGGGAGCATTGAAGTAACCGCGCGATTTCGCACGCGACCCTAAAAGCACATCGCGGATAAAACCGCTCTGGTCTTCTTTAATCCAACTTTCGAACGGTACGGGAAACCCCATCTTCGGCCGGTGGATAATCTCTTTTGGTAGAAACGCCTCCGCGGCTTTTTTGACCAACCACTTTCCGGAACGGCCTTTCAACCGTAAATGAGGCGGTAAAGTTCCAGCAAACTCGACTAAGAGATGATCAAGGAAAGGCACGCGGCTTTCCAATGATGCCGCCATGCTCATTTGATCCTGCTTCATTAGTAATTCGGCAAGATCTACGTTTAAATCTGTATACAACATTTTATGCAGGAAGGAATCGGACTTAGAGCTATGCAAAACCGCCATAGCATTGTAATAAGGATCACAGTCCGACACTCCGCGATAAAAAGTCGCGTCAAGCAACTCATATTGCATATCGCGCGTGAAAACACTGTGAAAGTTGTCGAAAAACAGTTCTTCCACCGTATCTGCCAAATAAAGCGGCGTATGGCTGATTTTTTTCTTTAATGGCAGTGGTAACGGCAGTTGCCACAGCGTCTTGCGGATCAATTGCCGTCTGGCCGCCTCTGGAATCAGCTGGCCGCCCCAACGAGTCAATCGTCGGGCAACCAACGTTCCCCAGTAACGATGGTTGTATCCAGCGAAAAGTTCATCACTCCCCTCGCCGGTGAGTACGACTTTAACGTGACGCTTCGCTAATTGCGAAACAAAGTACAGTGCAACGCTAGCTGCGCCTTTGAGTGGTTCGTCTTCATGCCAAATGAGCTTGGGAAGACTATCGAACAAAACCCTCGGAGTTAGTGTAACTTCGTGATGTTCGGCGCCGATATGACGGGCCACTATCCGTGCATAGTCGAATTCACTGTAGTACTTGTCTTCAAAACCCACCGAGAACGTTTTTACCGGCCCAATCATGTGTTTCGCCATCAGTGCGGCGATGAAACTGGAGTCTAATCCACCGCTCAAAAATACTCCTAACGGAACGTCGCTCATCAAGTGGGCCCGCACGGAGTCTTCAAATAGCTCGGAAAAGCGATTGATGTAGTAATCTTCGGATCGCTCCGGACGATCAGTCTCTAAGTTCCAGTCCCAGTAACGGCTTATCGTCACATCGCTTCCATCGTAGCGCAGCAAGTGACCAGGCATAAGTTTTTTAATGTCGGCAAACAGCGTCGAGTCTCCCAACGTTTGCGCCATGGTAAAGAACTCCGGCAACACACGATGATTGACCGCCGGTTCGACTAACCCACTCGCGAGAATAGACTTTATTTCCGACGCAAACAGAAATATGCCGTTACAACGAGCGTAGTAGAATGGCTTGATTCCCAGTCTGTCCCGAGCGGCAAACAATTGCTTTCGTCGCTCGTCCCAAATTGCAAACGCGAACATCCCACGGAACTTCTCAACGCATGCCTCGCCATACTCCTCGTAGGCATGAATTACCG
>DASSGE010000767.1:0-3247 GCA_035693605.1 Binatia bacterium | reverse complement strand
CCGGTGCCGGCGATAGTCGGTAAATCAACGCCGAGCTCTTGCGCGCGTTTGCGCGCCAGCGGTGAAATGCGCAGACGCACGGAAGGTTCCGTCGTCGGCACAATTGGAATATTTACCGGCACCGCCTGTTCCTTCACGGCTACCGCCGGCGCCGGTGACATAGCCGCCGGCTTTGCCGAGGGCGCCTCAGCTTTCGTGCCGTCACCGCTCAATCTTGCCAGGGTCGTGCCCACGGGAACTTTCTGCCCCGGCTGGACCACGAGAGACTCAACGACGCCGTCTTCGAAGATCTCGACTTCGATCACGCCCTTTTCAGTTTCCACCAACGCCACCACATCGCCATGCTTGACCGGCTCACCCGGTTTGACGCGCCATTCGACGACAGTGCCGAATTGCATGTCAGCGCCAAGCGAAGGCATGCGAAATTCACTCATGACCGGTCACCACCCGGCGCGCCGCGGCAACGATGGTCGCTGCCTGCGGGATCGCCGCGTCTTCAAGATGTTTCGGGTAGGGCATCGGCACTTCGACGCTGCACACCCGCGCCACCGGCGCGTCGAGATCGTAGAACGCGTTCTCCATAATGCGGGCGATAATTTCCGCCGAGATGCTGCCGCTCTTCCAGCCTTCGTCGACGATCAGTGCGCGGTGAGTGCGTTGCACCGAAGTGAGGATGGTCGCGCTGTCCAATGGCCGCAACGTACGCAGATCGACGACCTCGGCATCGATGCCCTCGCGCGCCAGTTCATCGGCCGCCTGGAGGGTTTTGAACAATGTGCCGCCGTAGGTGATCAAGCTGATCTGTGTGCCGGCACGGCGAATCGCCGCACGGGAAATTTCCACTGGCCCCGCATCCGCCGCCATTTCGCCTTCCATGTTGTAGAGCAAGCCGTGCTCGAAGATCAGCACCGGATCGGGATCTTCCAAAGCGGTCCAGAGCATGCCGCGA
The DNA here is from genome assembly GCA_035693605.1 of Binatia bacterium. Classification (GTDB taxonomy): domain Bacteria; phylum Desulfobacterota; class Binatia; order UBA9968; family UBA9968; genus DP-20. The sequence continues at coordinate 2,298 of DASSGE010000767.1, read as the reverse complement.
GCATCTTCGAGCGTCGCCGGCGTGAGCACTTTGATGCCTGGAATATGCGCGTACCAGCCCTCCAAGCTGTGCGAGTGTTGCGCCGCCAATTGCCGGCCGGCGCCGGTGGTCATGCGAATGACCAGCGGGATGTTGAACTGCCCGCCGGACATGTGCAGAATCGTCGCCGCATTGTTGACGATCTGATCGAGCGCCAACAAACTGAAATTCACCGTCATGATTTCGACGATGGGTCGAGCGCCACCCATCGCCGCGCCGATACCGGCGCCGACAAAAGCCGATTCGGAAAGCGGCGTGTCGCGAATTCGCTCGGGACCAAATTCGTCGAGCAAGCCTTTGCTGACGGCAAAGCAACCGCCATAGCGGCCGACATCTTCGCCCATGAGAAAAACCCGTTCGTCGCGCAACAGCGCGTCGCGAATCGCCGCCCGCATCGCTTCGCGGTAAGTGGTTTTAATTTTATCGGCATTCATACTCTTGATCGCCCCAAATTTGCCTCGCGCTTCCGATTCCGACCGTGAACTTTGAGCTTGTGAACCTTGAACCTAAGTCCGGCCCTCCGAATAAACAAACCGCGTTAACTCTTCCACCGGCTCCCACTGCCCAGCCTCGGCGAACTCAACCGACTGTGCGACTTCACGGCCGACTTCTTCTGCGATGCGCTGCCATGCTTCTTCCTGCCAACTATTTTGCGCTTTTAGGCTATCGATGAGGCGCTCGATCGGATCGCGTTTTTTCCACTCCTCGACTTCTTGCTTGTCGCGGTAAAGCTCGGGATCATACATCGAATGCGCGCGAAATCGGTAGGTGCGGTATTCGAGGAAATGTGGTCCGCCGCCGGCGCGCACAGCAATGGCGGCGCGCATGGTGGCGTCTTCGACCGCGAGAACATCCATGCCGTCGACCGGCCAAGCAGGTATCTCGAAAGCCGCTGCTTTGAGACAAATATCCGTTTCCGACTCGGAGCGCGCCAGCGCCGTACCCATGGCGTAAAGGTTATTCTCGCAGCAAAACAACACCGGCAGCTTCCATAACGCGGCGAGATTGAGCGACTCGTGAAACTCACCTTCGGCGACCGCGCCTTCGCCGAAATAACAGCCAATAACCTGTTCGCGGCCGGCGAGTTTAGCGGCCAGTGCCAAACCAACGGCAACCGGCAGTCCGCCGCCGACGATGGCGTTGCCGCCATAAAAGTGGCTGGCAGCATCGAACAAATGCATCGATCCACCGCGGCCCCGGCTGCAACCTTCCAGCTTGCCGAACATTTCCGCCATGATCGCATTGGCGGACACGCCGCGCGCCAGGGCGTGGCCATGTTCCCGATAGGTCGCGACGATAGCGTCTTCCGGCCGCAGGGCGCGCATCGACCCCACCGCCACCGCTTCTTCGCCGATATAAAGATGGACGAAGCCGCGAATCTTGCTCGCTGTATAAAGCTCAACGCATTTCTCTTCGAGACGGCGAATGCGCAGCATCTCGCGCAACAAAGTCATCGCATGCTCACGATCGATGACGCTGGTATTCCGTTTTGTTCGAGCCATTAAGAAAGACTCCCATCTCGCCACGAAGCACACGAAGGGCACGAAGGTTCGAAAATACGTTTTGTCACTCTCCTTTTAACTTCGTTCGCTTCGTGTCCTTCGTGGTGCCTCATCCCGTTCGATATCTCTTTGCCACCACTTCAATCATTCTCCAGAGTCGACAGATCGCCCTCCGGCAAACCCAACTCGCGCGCTTTGAGCAATCGGCGCATAATTTTGCCGCTGCGCGTCTTCGGCACGCTGTCGCGAAACTCGATTTCCCGCGGCGCCACCGCCGGTCCCAAGCGTGAGCGCGCATGACCGAGCAGCTCTTTGCGCAGCGCGTCAGTGGGTTTGAAACCTTTTTTCAGTGCGACAAACGCTTTGACTATTTCACCGATCATCGCATCAGGCTTGCCGATGACACCGGCTTCGGCGACCGCCGGATGCTCCATCAACGCGCTTTCGACTTCGAAAGGACCGATCAGATGGCCGGCCGATTTGATGACGTCATCGGACCGGCCGATGAACCAGAAATAACCGTCGCCATCCTGCTTGGCGAGATCGCCGGTCAGATACCAGCCGCCGGCAAAACATTTGCGATAACGCTCCTCTTCATGCAAATAAGCGCGAAACATCGACGGCCAGCCGGGCTTAAGCGCCAACTCGCCGACTTCATCGGTTTTCTCCGGAATAATCGTGCCGTCAGTTTGTTTGTGCACGATCGCAGCGTCGATGCCCGGCAACGGCCGGCCCATGGAACCCGGACGAATTTCCA
>DASSGE010000766.1:0-2312 GCA_035693605.1 Binatia bacterium | reverse complement strand
GGTCTTAACGGCCAACAGAAAGCCGCCGCGTTTGAATGGTAAAAGCTTACCGTCGGTGCTGCGCGTGCCTTCCGGGAATATGACCACTGAAATTCCGCCGGCAATGCGCCGCTTGGCCAGTTCCAAACTTCTCAGGGCGCTTAATGGATCGTCGCGATCGACGGCAATATGCTTTGCCGCCCACATAGCCCAGCCAAAAAAAGGCACCCACAGCAACTCTTTCTTTGCGATCCAGCGCAGCTGGAAGTTCGCCAGGGCTTGGACGAGAACCGGTATGTCGATGTTGCTTTGATGGTTGACGACAAACAAATATTGGCGTTGGGGGTCCAAGCTTTTAAGACCTTCCACATTCAACGTGATGCCGCCGATTTTCAAAATCAGCCATGTCCAAAGCTTACTGATGCGGTAAACCTGCTTGCCTTGCGGATCGCACAAACCGCACAGGATCGTTAGCATCGAAAGCGGTAACGTGATTACCGCAATGGCAGTTAATTTGACCAGGTAAAACATCAAGGCGAGTCTAAACTAGAGCCCGCAAACTTACTGGAAACAGATAGTTAATTGTAGAGAAGGATTGAGCAAAAATCAATGTGACGACATCTGCTGACTTCGGCTCAATTTAGTTGACTCTGAGGATAGCCAAGGTTAAGTTGGAAGCACTTTTCCAGCGCAAAATTTTTTTCCGGTGTTTGGGAGGCCGCATGTCCGTTAATAAAGTTATTCTGGTCGGCAATCTCGGTAAGGATCCCGAGTTGCGTTATACCCAAACCGGCAGCGCTGTGGCGAACTTCTCACTCGCGACTTCCGAGCAGTGGAACGACCGCGACGGCAAGCGTCAAGAACGCACCGAGTGGCACAATATCGTGGTCTGGGGTAAACAAGCCGAGCATTGCGGTCAATATTTGTCGAAGGGCCGGCAGGTCTTCATCGAAGGTAGCATCCGCACCCGTAGCTATGACGATAAGACCGGTAACAAGCGTTACATCACCGAAATCGTCGCCCAACGCATTCAGTTCCTCGGTGGCGGCGGTGGCACCCGCCTGCCGCAGCAAGGCATGGATGCTGGGAGCGTCGATGATATGGCGATGGGCGGCATGGGTGGCGGTCAGCCGCCGCCCATGGACGACGATATCCCATTCTAGCTTGAGTGTGCGCCTCAGGGATGTAACTATTTCAGCAGTCGCACGTTGAGCCATAGTGGATGAATTCACCGACCTAAGCATGTCGATCAACGGTTCCTCACCGTTACAAAATCTCGACGTCGATGCCGCGCTGCGGACAATCTTAGAAGGCACCGCCACCGAAACCGGCGCTGAGTTTTTCAAGGCGTTAGTACGGAATCTTGCCGGCGCACTCGGTACTCATGGCGCCTGGGTGACCGAATTTTTCCCCGAATCGCGGCGGCTCAAGGCACTGGCGTTCTGGATGGGTGATCAGTGGCTCGATGGCTGGGAAATGGTCGTCGACGGAACTCCCTGCGAAAGAGTCATCGATCAGCGCTGTCTGATTCATATCCCGGACAATCTGCTGAACATCTATTGGGACGACCCCGACGTCAAAGTCGTTGGAGCGGCGAGCTACATGGGTATGCCGCTCATGGACTTAGATGGCAAAATTCTCGGCCACTTAGCCGTGCTCGACAAGCGACCCATGCCCGCTGAGCCGAGGACACAGGCGTTGTTCCAGATCTTTGCCGCCAGAGCGGCTGCCGAATTGCGACGTTTGCGGGCTGAGACTCAGGTGCGCGAGCGCGAACAAAAGCTTGGCCGGCTTGTCGGTAACGCCATGGACGCCATCGTTGAACTAGATCGCCATTTGGCGGTCACGCAAATGAATCCGGCGGCGGAAAGAGTTTTCGGCTGCAGCGCTGCCGATGTCGTCGGGCAAGCCTTCAGCCATTTTCTCGTGCCCGATGGGCGCGAAAAACTTGCCCGTTTGATCATCGATCTCGATACCCGGCCGGAGGGTCAGCGTTCGTTATGGGTTCCGGGTGGTTTTAACGCTGTCGCTCGTAACGGCGCCTCATTTCGAGCCGAAGCGACGCTGGCGCGCTTCGATGCCGGGCGCGAGCCTTTTTACACCCTCATCCTGCGCAATGTGAATGAGCGCATCGAGGCTGAAAACAAGATTTGTTCCCTCACCGCAGAGGCCGAATATTTACGCGAAGAAATTAAAACACTAGTGGGAGCCGATGGCATTGTCGGTCAGAGCTTGCCTTGGTTAAAGGTATTGAACGATGTTCACGAGGTGGCGGCCACCGATGCGACAGTTTTAATTCTCGGTGAAACCGGCACGGGAAAGGAAGTCATCGC
>DASSGE010000765.1:0-6022 GCA_035693605.1 Binatia bacterium | reverse complement strand
TCGGAGAAAAACCACAGGAACACCAGAAGCAGCCAGAACAGTAAATGGAAAAATATCTGTGGACGCCGCCGCATTGGCGCCGGCAGTTGCTTGAAATGAACGGTAACAAGATAAAGCGCGTATAGTAGTCCGACCAAAAATAGGAAAGCGAAACCATGCTCGAGCCAAGGCCCGAGCGCGCGATAGTCGCGCCACTTCGCGCTACGACTAAAAACGCCAACCGCGCCGGCGATTATCGCACCATAAAAAAGTATCGACTTGCGCCGTTCCGGGGTCAGCCATATCACCCAGGGCTGGGCGCTTAGCCAAACGATCAGCCGGTGGTTTTCGTGAAACTGCGAAATAGTCCGGTAAGCGGCGCGCAGGCCGGTGACACTCATGACACCGATTCGCGGCCAATCAATTCGAGGATGGAACTGACCGAGCGCAGGTCCTCCGGATCGATGCCACGTTCGTTGAAATCGACGCGATAGGTTTGTTCCAAGTAAGTGACGATCTGCAAGAGTGCCAACGAATCGATCAAGCCCGACTCCACCAAGCTTGATTCGTCGTCGATGGCATCAAGCGGGTAGTCTGGTCTTTGAATTGTCCGCAAGAATTCAATCAGCGCCCGCTTGTGCCGTTCCCGCTCTATCATCGTATGCTTCCAATAAGCTCACTTCCAATAATTGGTTTTGTTTAGGTTTCGAAGCCATTTCAAAATTATGATGCGCGCCGCAACAATCCAACCAAATCCACTGGCTTTAAGGCCGCGCAAAGCTCGTGCACGGCGCCGCGGCTCACCTTTCCGCGGGAATTTTTTGGCAGCTCCTCTATCACATACCAGCGTTGCGGTATTTTGAATTCTGCCAGGTGCTCTTTAAGCCATGCATGAAGTTGACGTAGAGTAGCGTCGTCATCCCGGCTCAGTACCACGGCCATGGCAACATTTTGCCCATAGGCGAGGTCATCGATCGCAAACGTGCATACCGCAGTCGCGTGCTCGAATCGTTCGACTACCGCGTCGACGTCAGCAGGATAAACTTTGGCTCCACCTTTGTTGATTTCATCTCGCTCACGCCCCTTTAGATATAATCTACCTCGTTCATCGATCAGACCGATATCACCGGTAACGAACCAACCACCGCAGATCACTTGATCAGTCAGATCGGGCTGAGCAAAATAGCCTTGCATGAGCGCCGGCGTATTGATCCAGACGTAGCCACTCTCGTCAATTTTGCACTCCGCGTCATCGGCGAATGGCGACTGCGGTTCGGCGCTCTTGAGAATTTTTATCGAGCCGCCCCAAGGAACACCCACCAAGCCGTCTGCCGGTTCAAACTTTTCGATGCTTGTGCCCGCTGCCCAACTGCCGGTTTCAGTGATCCCGTAGGCATTGTACACTTCGCGGATACCTGACCAATCTTGAATCTGCTGCCACAAATGCGCTGACAACGGCGCCGAACCGCAGTGAATGCGCCGGAGCGATTTTCCCTGCGGCGGCTTGCTCCCTTTTAAGCATAACCCCCACATTGACGGCACGGAGGACAGAAAGGTGATGTCGTGCTCATCTATAATCGGCCCGAGACGCAATAATAGATAAGGACTGAACGGCGGAGCTATGATGAGCTCTTGGCCGAAAAGCCAAGGAAACAAGCTATTACAGATTAACCCATGACCAAAATGGGTCGGCAACAGGCAGAGCGTGCGGCGAAAGCATTCGATACCCAAGCTCTGGCTTAAACTGAACCAGCGCGCACGCAAGGACCGATGCGTATGAACCACGCCCTTGGGTACTCCGGTAGTACCTGAGGTAAATAAAATTAATGCCTCGTCGTCGAGACGCGCGGCGCAAGCCAAACTGCCGACGGTGGGTGACGGACTCGTATCCGGTTTCGGTTCGATGGACGCGAGAAGTTCAACGCCCAGCAAAGCAAGTGCATCTCCCAGACCCGGCGGTACCATCGGATCGATCAAAGCGATTTTCGGTTGGACCGTTCGTGCTAAGTTTTCCACCTCGAAAGGTGTCAACCGATTGTCCACCGGCACTACGCTCGCGCCAGTATTCCACGCCGCCAGAAGGTCGACAAAGAATTCGCGATTATTGCCGTAGAGAATGAACACGCGATCGCCGCGCCGTAATCCATGGTTGCGCAGATCGGCGGCGCGACCGGCCACGCGTGCAGCAATCTCCTGGCTGCTCCAACTGCGACCCGATTCCAGTTCAGTAAGAGCACCGCATTTCAAATCGGCAAACATGAATTCAAAAGATTGAAAACCTAACGTTGATTTGTAGCAACCCTGGGCAAACCACGCAAGACAAGTTGCCCCGTTAGGTAATGCAAGCCCGCGCTCGGCTCTCGTCTTTGGAATTAATAGTTGCTATAAAGCGCCGGATGAGCGATCAGCGCCGCCGGCTCGCCATACGCGGAGCCATCTTCGTCTGTCTCATACTGCTCCTGTTTTTTTTCAGTCGTTACATTCCGCGGCCGTTTAGCGCCTTCGCGCCTCCGGGCGCCGAGCTTGATGATTTTGAGGGTATTTATTCCAGTAGCGATAAACTGGGAAAGTTCCTCCAAACCTTAGGCCCCTACTCGCCGGCGGTTTTCGTGCTATTGCAAATTCTTCAAGTGATCGCCGCTCCCTTTCCCGGAGAGCTTACCGGCGTCGCTGGCGGCTTTGTTTACGGAGAGACTATCGGCTTCCTGCTATCAACCATCGGCTTGTCAATCGGTTCCTGGGTGGCTTTCGAGCTTGCAAATATACTTGGCCGTCCATTCGTTGAACGCTTCATCAAGCGCGACGTCTTGGAGAAATTCAATTTCCTCACGACCAAGACTGGCGTAGTTATCTGCTTCGTGCTGTTTCTGTTTCCCGGCTTTCCGAAGGATTACCTTTGCTACGTGCTCGGTTTGAGTCGCATGAGCGTCACCACTTTTCTCCTGGTATCGGTTATCGGCCGACTCCCGGGAACTTATCTCATAACCATGCAGGGCGCGACCATCCGAAACCAGGAATACCACACATTCGCTATTTTCATGGCCGTGACCCTGGTCGGTCTCGTCGTCGGCTATATCTATCGCAACCAAATTTTCGACTGGATCAAACATCGTCACGATCATGATTAAGCCGAAGCGGCAAGTGATCTAACTCGTCGGTCTGGAATTGCGATGCTTTTTCACAGGCCCGCTCCGCGAGTGAGAAAATAGAATACCGGCGCCACGACGATACGGTACCAGGCAAACGGCGATAATTTGCCACGGCCTAAGTAGCTGACGAAACCTTTGATCGCCAATAACGCCACTAGGAACGACACCACGAAGCCGATCATGAGCCCAATGGCATCCTCGGCGACAACTTCATCGCGCATCTTAATAAGCTCGTAGCCCGAGGCCGCGAACAACACCGGGACCGCGATCAGAAATGAAAACTCCGCCGCCGCCCTACGCTCAAGTCCGAGCAGCATTCCGCCGACAATGGTTGCCGCCGCCCGCGACGTGCCGGGCCACAAGGCTAAAATTTGAAACAGCCCGACGCCTAACGCCTGCATCAGCGTCATCGTGTCCAGTGAACTGGCGCGGCGGCGAGCAGCTAGCCGTTCGACTAGTAGAATCGCGACGCCGCCAACTGCTAGAGCGAGCGTAACCGCTTCCGGATTGAAAAGCTGGGCTTTGATGGCGTGACGCGCTAGATAACCCACCGTTAATGCCGGCAGCGTCGCCACAGCGATCCGCCACAGACCTGGCCAGCCATTTAAGCTCGATTCCGCCGTCAATGTGAATTGAGCCGTGCCTGGCACCAATGCAACAAACCTGCGCCAGTAAAGCCAAATCACCGACAAGATCGCACCTAGCTGAATCGCCACTTCGAAACTGGCGGCCTTGTCGCCGACGAAGCCAAGCAAGTGTCCGGCGATAATCAAATGGCCGGTGGAAGACACCGGCAAGAACTCGGTAAGTCCCTCGACCAGCCCCAGCACCGCAGCGATGGCGTAATTATTCATGCAGGTCGTTCCGTTAAGGGCTACTGCCAATGCGCCGGCGCGATGACATGTTGGGGCGCCGACCAAGAATTTAACTCAGCGGCGCTTCAGGGTCGGGTCACTATTAAATAGTCGTCGAATGCAGCGACTCTATTGGGAGCCGCGCCCACCAGCCGTTCCAAGCCGCGGAGATTTTTTTCTTTTACCAAAATCACCATGGGCGTGTCGGAGCTCTGCCAAATATCGTGAAATTCATCGAAGGTTAACAAAGCTTTACCCCATCGGCTGATTGGTTCGGGTCGCCCAGTAATCACGTAATAGTTGCCCAAAAATGTGCGCTTCTTCTTGTTATGCGTGACCACCCACATCGGCTTCTCGGTCTTGAGGTAAAATGGCAACGCCTCAGCATAGGTGTCATAGGAAACCATCTGCGTTTTTGGGGATAGAAACGGTAATGCCTTTAGCGCAATTTCTTTGGCCGATCTCGCCGGTGCTATGAGCACCATCATCTCGGCTAGTGTAATTACAAACATCAACAAGCACACGCCCTGGCTGAAAAAAATATGTTCGGGTTTGATCGTCGTCCAATGATTCCGCTTGCAAGCGAGATAAACTAACGCGAGAGAAATCGCCGCACTGATCCAGAACAATAGCGCCATACTATCGAAGCGGCCCCGGGCAATTTCCGGCAATATATCCGGCCGGATCACGCCCGCGGCCGAATAAATGAACAGAGAACTTAAAGTCAACCAGCCCGCGGCGAATCCGAAGCGGCAGCGAGCTTGAGATTGGCGCAATACGCGCGGCAGCGCCACACCGATTAACATCGCTAGTGCCGGAAAGCTCGGCAGAATATAATGTGGCAACTTAGCCTTGGAAAGTGAAAAAAACAAAATCGGCAAGCATGCCCACAAGATCAACCAGAGCGTTTTATCGTCGACCTTGCGGCGCCAATAGTTGTTAATGGTCGCCGGCAGTAAAAAAATCCACGGCAGCATGCCGATGGGCACGACATAGAGATAAAAATACCAGGGACTAAACCGGTCAAATTTCGTCGTGGCAAAACGGCCAAAATGCTCTTCCCAAAAGTAATAGCGCAGATAACCGGGATTTTGCGTTTCCGCCAGGATATACCAAGGTGCCACAACCAATAGGAACAACACTGCTCCAGCCAGCAAGCGAATCCTGCCCAGTACTGGCCAGCTGTTGCTGAACAGCAAATAAAAGAAAAAGATCATGCCCGGCACAACCAGTCCGACCAGACCCTTAGTCAGGGTTGCGGCGCCAAGGGCGATGTATAAAAAAGCACAGGTACTCCAGCGCGCTTTCGGTTCGCACTCGTGGACGGCTTGGAAAAAAGCGCACAACGCCAGGGTTATAAAAGCGGTTAAAGTCATGTCGAAAATGACGATGCGCGAAAAAATAAAAAATCCCGCGCTAGTGACCAGGGTCAACACACTCCAACGAGCTTCCCACTCGCCCCACCAGCGGCGCACAAAAAAGTACACGACGACGACACAGCCGAAGGCGTTTAAAGCGGACGGCACTCTTGCCGCCCATTCAGAGATGCCGAATACATTGTAGGACAGCGCAATCAACCAGTAAAAAAAAATCGGCTTATCGAGTACCGCATGAAAATTTTCGTGGGGCGTGATCCAGTCGTTTAACAGCAGGATCTCCCGTGCCTTCTCGGCATTCCTGCCTTCGTCCGGTTCGAACAAGGCAGGAGCGCCGAGTCGATAAAAAAGCAACACCAAGACAAACGCGAACAATAGCCAGGGGAACCAGCGATCCCTTGGATTTTGTCGAGTCGAGTCGCGGGCCTGATCAGAAGTCGTAGTTGATACTGGCGGCACAGAAAGACGGGGGAGCTTTCAATAGTGAATTTGCTTGCTTTGACTGTACCTGACGTTGCCACTTTATCAAGTTAAAGGGGCGATATAGCGCACTGCCGCTTGCCAATATTTTGCTTGATCAAAACTTTTTTAACTCACCTTTCGGCAGCTTGGTCTGTCAATTGACATCGCTAAACCCCTGGCGTAGCCTGACCGTCGCCCAACT
>DASSGE010000764.1:0-2285 GCA_035693605.1 Binatia bacterium | reverse complement strand
CGGTGTTATGGGACGCAGCGATCTGCAGCGCTTGAAGGAGGTGAATCCCAGTATGGGACTGATGCTTGAAAGCGTCAGTGAGCGTCTGATGTTTGCCGGTGCCGCTCACGATAATGCACCAGACAAGAAGCCGGCGGTACGGCTGCGCACATTGGAGCTAGCCGGCGAGCTGCGCATCCCTTTTACCACCGGCATTCTCATCGGCATCGGCGAAGATTGGCTGGAGCGGATCGACTCCCTGCTGGCGATTCGCGCGTTGCACGAGCGCTATGGCCATATTCAAGAAGTGATCGTGCAGAACTTTCGCGCCAAGGCGACGATACCCATGCGTGCCCATCCCGATGCCAGCAAAAACGACATGGCCAAGACCATAGCGCTCGCTCGATTAATTTTCGGCGGCGCAATGAATATTCAAGCCCCGCCTAACCTGACGCCGGACGGCTATGAGCTTTATCTCGATGCCGGGATCAATGACTGGGGCGGCATATCGCCGCTGACCCCTGACTTCATAAACCCCGAGGCGCCTTGGCCGGCGCTGCGATCGCTCCAAGAAAAAAGCGCGCAGGCGGGATTCGAGTTAAAGGCGCGGCTGCCGATCTATCCCGAGTTTATCCGCCAGGGCGACAAATATCTGACGGCGCACATGCGCTCTTATATCGAGCCCCTGTGCAATGCCGAAGGGTTAGTCAAAAACGGCGGGCCATTGGGCAATTATCCAGCACTCCATCACACCAGTAATCCGCTTCCGACAAGGTTTTCCTGATGCTGGTCGTTCTCAGCGGCGGCACCGGCGGAGCCAAATTGATCGAAGGATTGGCTGCGGCAATCGATCCACTCGAGCTGACGATCATCTGCAACACCGGCGACGACGCGGTCTTTCACGGCTTGTACGTTTCGCCGGACGTCGACACGATCACTTACACACTCGCTGGGTTGAGCGACAGTGAACAGGGTTGGGGTATTCGCGGCGATACCTTTGTGACGTTGGAGCAACTCCGCCGACTGGGAAACGATGCATGGTTCCATCTCGGTGACAAAGACTTGGCAACTCATATCACCCGAACCAAGTTGCTCAACGACGGGCTGAAACTTTCTCAAGTCATCGATCGGATGCGCCGGCAGCTTGGAGTTCAGGCGAAAATCCTCCCCATGTCCGACGACCGTGTCGAGACTCGCGTGATCACGCCGCAAGGTGAGATTTCGTTTCAAGAATTCTTCGTCAAAGAACGCTGGGCGCGCGCAGTGAATGCCGTTCGTTACGACGGAGCAGAAACTGCCCACCCGGCGCTTGGTGTGCTGGAGGCGATTCATAATGCCGAGGCGATCATCATTTGCCCAAGCAATCCGATCACCAGCATCGGGCCGATTCTCGCCGTTCCAGGAGTTCGCGTGGCGCTCCAACAAACCGACGCATTGGTTGTCGGCGTTAGCCCGATCATCGGCAGCGCAGCCATTTCAGGCCCAGCGCATAAGCTGATGATCGCCAGCGGCTTCGAAGCTTCGGTCGTCGGCGTGGCAAAGTGCTACAAAGGTTTTCTCGATACCCTGCTTATGGCTCAGGAGGATTCGCCTTGCGGGTCACTTATCGAAGCGCTCAAAATTGCGCCGATTTGTACCGACATTCGTATGGGCGGCGTCGCCGACAAAAGGCGTTTGGCGCGTGAAGTCTTGGCGTTAACGAAAAAATAGTCTAAGAATTTTCTTTCTTATGAACGTCGCCGCACTGTTGCCCGTCAAGGGCTTTCGCAACGCCAAGCAACGCTTGAGTCCTCTGCTCAGCGCCGCCGCACGGGAAGTGCTGGCGGAAACCATGTTTCGCGACGTGTTACGCCAGGTGCGCTTGGCGCGTGGACTCGTCGGTACGTTCGTGGTCACCGGAGACGACAAGGTGGCGGCAATCGCATCCACTGCCGGCGCGGAGGTGATTCGCGAAAATGCCCAGAACGGAGAAACCAGCGCCGTTGATTTCGCGCGGCTTGAGCTAAAGCGGGCCGGTTGCGAAGCGGTGCTCATCATACCTGCCGATATGCCGCTTGTGTGCGCGCAAGACCTTGAAGCGCTGCTGGCTCAAGTTCCGGTTGGCGCCAATCCACCGTACGCACTGCTGGTTCCATCCCACGACCAGCTCGGCACCAACGCCCTCCTGTTGGCGCCACCGGATGTGATCGAGCTGCGCTTTGGTTATGACAGTTTTACTTTTCACCAGAGCCAAGTGACGGCGCATGGGCTGGCGTCACATTCTTTCGAGAACGAGCATATTGCTCTCGATATCGATGAGCCCAAGG
>DASSGE010000763.1:0-3048 GCA_035693605.1 Binatia bacterium | reverse complement strand
TGGCGCGCTTGTTGGCCCAAGCGCAAAGGCCCAGCGAACAAGCGCTGCGTTTGCACCCACAGTACCGTGGCAAGTTGGAAGTTACTCCCAAGTGCAGCATCCGGAGCTGTGATGACTTCGCTGTCTGGTACTCACCCGGAGTTGCGGCGCCCTGTCGCGACATCGCGGCTCACCCCGAGCGGGTTTTTAGCCACACCAATAAAGGAAACTTTGTCGCGGTGATCTCTGACGGTACGCGAGTCTTGGGACTGGGCGACATCGGACCCCATGCAGCGTTGCCGGTCATGGAAGGCAAGGCGATATTGTTTAAGTATCTCGGTGGGGTCGATGCTTTTCCGATCTGTCTCGCCACTAAAGATCCCGAGGAAATTATTCAAGCGTGCAAGTGGCTGGAGCCGAGCTTCGGCGCGATCAATCTCGAAGACATCGCCAATCCAAAGTGCTTCTATATCCTCGATCGATTGCGCCGGGAGCTGACGATTCCGGTCTGGCACGACGATCAGCAAGGGACGGCGGCGGTTACTTTGGCCGCTCTGATCAATGCGCTCAAGCTCGTCGGCAAACCTTTCGATGGCGCGCGCATAGCGCTGGTCGGCGCTGGGGCGGCAAACATTTCAGTAGCGCGGCTGCTTCTTGCTGCGGGAATTCCCCCGGCAAATCTTTTGATGGTGGACAGCCGTGGACTCCTGCACGGCGGCCGCGCCGATCTCAAAGCGGCGCACAACCCCTATAAATGGCGCATCTGTGAGCTCACTAACAGCGAGCGACGCAGCGGCGGCATCGACGTCGCCTTGAGGGACGCCGATGTTTGCATCGCCCTCGCCAAATCGGGACCGGGAGTAATCCGCGCGGAATGGATTTCGACCATGGCGAATGACGCGATTATCTTCGCTTGCGCCAACCCGGTGCCGGAAATCTGGCCATGGGAAGCGCAAGCGGCTGGCGCCCGCATCGTCGCCACCGGCCGTTCGGATTTTCCCAACCAGGTGAACAATTCGTTGGGATTCCCCGGGATCTTTCGCGGCGTTCTCGATGTCGCTGCGATGACCATCAGCGACGAGATGTGCATCGCCGCCGCCGAAGAACTGGCGCGCTGCGCGAGGATCAAAGGGCTGGCGGATGATCACATTCTGCCGACCATGGACGAGTGGGCGGTGTTTCCCCGAGTCGCCGCAGCGGTGGGCATGAAAGCGATCGCCCAAGGCTTGGCGCGAAATCCGCTCAGCCAGACCGAGTTGATCGATAACGCCGGTAAAATGATCCGCCGGGCGCGAAAACAGACCCGAGTGCTCATGCAAGAAGGAGTCATTGCGCCGCCGGAGTAGGCGATCGGGAGGATCTGTCATGCCATTTGCCGCAATTGCGAAAAATCCAAACGATTTCAAAATTTCGCCGCATCTGCTCGACTATCGCCGCACCTGCGAGGAGTTTTCCTGGCATGAAGTCGAACGGCAATTGAGCGGCGCCGGTACCGGTGCGGCGCTCAACATCGCGCACCTGGCCATCGACCGCCATGCCGCCGGACCGCGCGCCTTGCATCGGGCGCTGCGTTGGCTCGGCAGGCAGGGCGAAATGATCGATTATACTTACGCTGATTTGCAGCGGCTGACCAATCGTTTTGCCAATGCGCTGCGCGCTCTCGGCATCGGCAAGGGCGATCGGGTATTCGCATTGGCCGGGCGAATTCCCGAGCTCTACATTGCGGCATTGGGAACTCTGAAGAACGGCAGTGTGTTTTGCCCGCTGTTTTCGGCCTTCGGCCCCGAGCCGATTCAGCAACGGCTCGCCATCGGCGAGGGCAATGTTTTGGTTACCACGGAAGCTCTCTACCAGCGACGCAAAATCAGCGATTTGCGCGCCGCTCTGCCGGCACTTAAGCACGTGCTGGTGATCGGTCCTGGTGGATTTAAGCCGCCGCCCGGCACGGTCAATTTTCACCAGCTGCTTGCCGACGCCGGCGAGAGTTTCACGACCGCGCGTACCGATGCGCAAGACACGGCGTTGATTCATTTCACCTCGGGCACCACCGGCAAGCCCAAGGGCGCAGTGCATGTCCATCAAGCCGCGGTGGCGCATCATATTACCGGCAAGTACGCGCTCGATCTTCATCCCGACGATGTCTTTTGGTGCACCGCCGATCCGGGCTGGGTGACCGGCACTTCCTACGGCATTATCGCGCCGTTGACCCATGGTATCACCAGCATTGTCGATGAAGCCGATTTCGACGCCGAGCGCTGGTACCGCATCATTCAAGAGCAGAAGGTAACTGTCTGGTACACCGCGCCGACGGCGGTGCGGATGATGATGAAAGCCGGCATGGAAATCATTCGCAAGTACGATCTCACGAGCTTGCGTTTTATCTCGAGCGTCGGCGAGCCGCTCAACCCCGAGGCGGTAGTTTGGGGGCAGGAAGCCTTCGGCATGCCAATTCACGATAACTGGTGGCAGACCGAAACCGGCGGCATCATGATCGCCAATTATCTGGCGATGGAAATTCGTCCGGGTTCCATGGGCCGGCCGTTGCCGGGCATCGACGCTGCGATCGTGCACAAACAAACTGACGGCACGATTATTCGGGCGAAAACCGATGAAGTCGGCGAGTTGGCGCTTAAGCCCGGCTGGCCGTCGATGTTTCGCGCTTATTTGCATGAAGAGGAGCGGTATCGCAAATGTTTTGCCGGCGGCTGGTATCTGACCGGCGATCTCGCCAAGCAGGATGGCGACGGTTATTTTTGGTTCATCGGCCGGTCCGATGACGTCATCAAATCGGCCGGCCATCTGATCGGTCCTTTCGAAGTCGAAAGCGCGCTGATGGAGCATCCGGCGGTCGCCGAGGCCGGTGTCATCGGCAAGCCTGATGCGATGATCGGTGAAATAGTCAAAGCGTTTGTTGCACTGAAAAAGGGTTTCAAACCCACTGACGCGCTGCGCAAAGAACTGCTCGGTCATGCGCGCTCACGCTTGGGACCGGCGGTGGCGCCGCGGGAAATCGAGTTTCGCGACAGCGTGCCGAAGACCCGCAGCGGCAAAATTATGCGCCGATTGCTC
>DASSGE010000762.1:0-2065 GCA_035693605.1 Binatia bacterium | reverse complement strand
GGCGATTTTCACGGTGACCAAAGCGGGGTTCGTGGTGAGTGGCAGAGGCGGGACCGGAGTCATTCTTGCGCGCACCGAGAAAGGTTGGAGCGCCCCATCGGCAATCGGCACCGGCGGAATTGGCGTCGGCTTTCAAGCGGGCGTGGAGGTTGCCGAGCATGTGATCATTCTCAACACCCCGGAGGCCGTCAAAGCTTTCTCGCAAGGGCGTAATTTCACTCTCGGAGCCAATCTGAGCGTGGCGGTCGGTCCAGTCGGGCGTTCCGCCGAGGCGGCCATAGCGCCATATGCCGCGGTCTATACCTATAGCCGCAGTCAAGGAATTTTCGCCGGAGTTTCCTTGGAAGGTGCGATGTTGGCGACTCGCTATGAAGCCAACGAAGAATATTACGGCAAGCCGGTTTATCCGGCGGATCTTCTCGAAGGTAAAGTCGCGCCGCCGGCGAGTGCGCAGAAATTGATCGACACGCTGTCGAAATATTAAACTTTCCTAAGGCCGAAATTGACGCCATGAGCATCGGCTCACTAATGAGCTGGGTGCACCGGGCGATTGGCCGGTTCCGCCAATGATCTCCGACATTCTTCCGAACCCGTCCAATATTGGACAGACGTAACCTCCTGGTCAGCTTATGGTGTTGGAAGCGTCCAATATCAAGGGCTCGACCTGGAGGTTTAGTATGGCGGCAATTGTTCCGATTGCGATCATGTTTGTTATCTTGTTTCTGGTCTTTCACTTCGCCAAACGAAGCGCGTACAAAACCAAGTGAACGCGGCGCGTCCGCAATTATGGCGAATTTCCATTAGCGAAAGGTTAATGTGTGCCCCAATACAAAGGTCATCCCATTTACGGCATTGGCGTTCGCGGCACCGGCGAGGGTTGGCAGTGCCGGGGGTTGATTTTCGATCCGGACGATAAGGTGACTCAAATTAAGAAACTGGAGCACGCTAAATTGACCTTCAAAACTGCAATCAAGGCTGAGGCGCATGCGCTCCAACTGTGCAAAACATGGATCGATGAGCAGCGCGCGAGTGATTAGCGATTTCAGCCAAAATCATTTTCAATTTACTGTTAGCCCGCGATGCTGAACGGTCATCATTGATGGTCACCTATAGAATCGCATTGCCGTGCTGTCACAACGCCTTTTATGGGCGTATTGCGACCAGACCCCTAACCTGATTTAAGCCAAAGTTTCGTTGTCTTCGTCGACTCCGCTCTCCTCTCATCGACCGCTTCGACGATAGGGTCCTTACGCCGATTGACAGTGGCGCATCATCAAGTATAGCTAAATCGTTGTGGGAATAAGGAGATCGGCATGAAAATTTCGTCCGTCGGCGTCATTGTGCTTTTAGTTTGCAACGGCCTATTGGGCGGCCAAGCTCAGGCCAAGGATCGCCTGATAATCGGCTATACGGCAATCACCGGGATCAAAGCCGGACTTTGGGTCGCCGAAGACGCCGGGATTTTCGACAAGCATAACATTCAGGCCGAATTATTGTTGATTACGTCGGCGTCTAAAATGGTTCAGGCCATGCTCGGCGGCGACGTGCCGTTCGCGGCCGCGGGCGGCAACGCGGCAGTCGATGCCAACCTCGCCGGTGCGGACATGGTGATGCTTGGCGTACTCGCCAAAGTCCCGGCGTTTTACATTATGGCAATGCCGGAAATTAAAACCATTGAGGACTTGCGCGGCAAACCGGTAGGAGTGACACGCTTTGGGTCGTCCACTGATTTCACCATGCGTTATTTGCTGCGCAAGCATGGCATGAATCCCGATCGCGACGTGACCATGATCCAGGCAGGTGATCTCAATGCGGCGGCGGCGATGCTCAAGACCAAGGCGATTTTTGCTGCGCCGTTTTCGAGCCCGGCCAATTTGCGCGCGCAAGAGGCGGGCGCTCGCTCCCTGCTCAACATGGGCACCGCCGGAGTTTATTTTCCGCACGATGCCTTGATGGCGCGGCGCGCTTTTATCAACGGCAATGAAGACTTCGTCCGCAGGGCGACCCGCGCCTATTCGGAAGGCGTCCATCGCTTGTTCAGCGATCCCGCGGCGGGCAAGCGCGC